>JAYENH010000944.1:0-6854 GCA_034721995.1 Bacteroidota bacterium | reverse complement strand
CATTTCCGGGGTTACACTTTTTTAGTAATGTTGGGTTTTCCTCTCTGTGATACTCTCCCGCGAAAAGCGGGACAAGTTGTGTAAAACTCTGTGGTTAATAGAAATATGAAGTTTAACCACAGAGTCATCAGAGAAATAACACAGAGTTACACAGAGGAAAAAGTGTAAACTACTTTTACTGGTATATGAAAAATGCCTAATAAATCACATATTTACTGAAAAAAATAAGATTAACAAAGTTGCTCTCATATTATTTTTTATTTTACTTGTATCCGGTTCATATTCGCAGGATAAAAGTATTCCTTATACCCTTGCCGACCGCGATAGGTTGATTCAGGTAGAAGCAAATATAAATGCCATGCGCAATGAAATGAACGGTTTACATAATGAGATGAATAGTTTGCGTGGTGAAATGAATAGTTTGCGCAAAGAAGTAGAAGCCAGATTAGAATCGATTGATATGAGGTTCGATGCCATAAACCAACGGCTTGATAGTCAGCAAACATTTCTGTTTTGGGGTTTTGGTTTGTTGTTTAGTTTTATGGTGTTTATGCTGGGTTTTATTTTATGGGACAGAAGAACTACCCTGGCTCCTGTAAGAAATGAAATGGAAGTATTGAAGCAGGATATTGCAAAAATGAAATAAATAATTATTAAACATTCCGAATTGCACCCCAAGCTACGCGAATTATTGAGAACAGCAGGTATCCTATAACAATGGGTTTTATATTTCCTGAAAAAATATCATTCCAAGTCCCCAATATCACAAAGTAAATGTTTTGTCTCTCTTAAACATTCGATGCTCTCCATAATAAATATATCCCATTTGGTTTGTCCGCATTTGGGTTTTGCCAATTTCAAAATCGGGTGCATTGCTATGGTGATGTCCGAATACCCAATAATCCGGCCCGTTTGTTTCAATTAAATCGAATAATTCAATGGCAAAGGCCTCGCTTAAAATATCTCCCTTGTATTTTTCGGGATAATGAATAAATGTTGGAACATGGTGGGTAAGTACAACTGTTTTATTCGATTTTTCTTCTAACTCCTTCTCAATAAACTTCAGGCTTTCGTTATGCAACTGATTATATTTATCAGCAGAAAAACGGTAGCCATTATTTTTGATGACATGGAAATCGTTCAGTCCCCTTTCGATTTGCCACTGGTAGGCCGGGCTGATTTTTGTCCAAAGTGTAGAAAATATGAATTTCACATTTTCTACAATGGTCGATGTATTATTAATGAGAAAAACATTGCTTTTGATATTTTCAGTAAATGCCCCGCTTTTGTCTTTAATATCAAAATTGTAATATTCATGATTCCCAGGTATCCAAAAGCTGTATTTAAAATTATCGGAGAGATAAGAGAAAAAATCCTCATGCTTATTCATAACTGCAAAAGGCACTATATCGCCTGCCAATAATAAAATATCGGCATTTGGTTGTATAGGGTTTCGTTTCAAAAACTCATTATTTTCTCGAAATTCCAAGTGTAAATCTGAACAATATTGGACTTTCATCTTGATTTCAATTATTGAAGATTGATTTTTTCAAACATAACAGACGTGTTATCGTCGTATTAAAACAAAAAACGGTTTCTGAAATATTATTTTCAGAAACCGTTTTTACGATAAATTTTCGATTCTCTAATAACGATCACGGCTGAAATTTTGCCTGTCGTTAGAGCGTCTGTTATCTTCTCTTGGTTTTGCTTTTTTAACTACAACTGTTCTTCCATCAAGTTCGGTATCATTTAAACCATCAATAGCAGCCAATGCTTCATCATCATTCGGCATCTCAACAAATCCAAACCCTTTTGAACGACCAGTAAATTTGTCTGTAATAATTTTTACAGATGTAACTTCTCCAAAACCCTCAAAAGCCGAATGTACTCCGGCTTCTTGTGTGTCAAAATTTAATTTTGCAATAAAAATATTCATAATAAAAATTTAAAATAATAATATTTCAGATTAAAAAATCTTTTTTCAAAAGAACTACATTTTAGTTTAGCAAACAAACGCTTTATTATAAATCTATAATCTTTGCAATATTTGTGGCTCTGTTGTCATATTTTATCGTGTTATACAAAACTTTTTGTTTGCAACCCCTTCTTTATATACAATAGAAAACCAATAATATCCAGTAGGGAAGGCCGATAAATCAATGTTTATTAAAGATTTATTATCAGGATAGATATTCTGCAAAAGCTTTCCTTTGGCATTTATCAAAGAGATATAAATAATTTTCATGTCGGAGCGGTTTTCTATTTTTACAAAATGCTTTGCAGGATTTGGATAAACCATCATTCTTGCTTTATCTTCAATGGTCTGAACTTCGGTTGGCGATTGCGGAAACTCATATGCCCCCACATCAATATTATTATATTGCTGTCGCGAAATGCTATCTTCGGGGTGTACATATTCGTACGCAGGGCTTAAATCTATGCCTGCGGCGAAACCAGGATCACTTCCTGCATTGATAAGTTGCGAATTGGAATTAAGATGATAATTGAAATTAACAGGGTCGGTAAGTCCAGTACCAATAGTATCGACGAAATAAAAATTATTTGCGGTGTCAGTTGCACCAATCCACATATCTCCTGTACCAAGCATTACATTATTTCTGATTTTTGCTACCGTAGTTCCTGAGTGGGCATTTACAAAAATACCCGTAACACGTTCGTTAACCATAGTATTGTTTACCACATACAATTCCGAGCTTGCATTGCTAATCCCCTCTGCACCATAGTTGACAAGGGTTTTGTTTTCGGCATTTTCGCCCTGCATAAACAAATTCCCAATAACAAGGGAAAAACCGCCGTTGGGTATATCAAGCAAAAAACTCGACTGGCCGCTATATTCATCCATTATCCGGTTGTAAAGAATGTAGTTATTCTCTGCCCTTGTTTTCACATTGTGACCAATAAAAGCATGGTGCATATAACAAAACCTAAGTGTAAACGATTCGACATGCCCAACGTAAATGTTGTGTGAATAGCCATCGCCATATCCGTTATGATTAAACTCCGAGTGTTCTACCAAAATGTTTCCGGCATAAGGATTACTGGTAAGAATGCCATCTTCGTTATCGTGAAAGTAGCAATATCTAACAGTCAGGCCGATGCCATCCAGACGAATTCCCGCCCCATTGTGATCGGGAACCGAAGCTTCGGAAAACTCAATATTTTCGACTGTAATATAATCGCCTGCTGCAACCCATATAGCTTTTTGCCAAATATACGCCCCGTTGGCTTTCAAGTGAGGCCTACCGTTAATGCCACGGATTAACAAACTGTCGGCGTGCCAAACAGCAAGACCTGGCGTGCCTTCGTACAAACCGGCTACAATATTTATGGTGTCGCCATTTAAAATTGATATTGAACTATTCTCGTTGGCAAGATACAGTTGGTTGGGAGTTGTGTATGTATACGTTGGGCCAACAAAAAACTCAGTTGCATTAATTAGACTATCGAAAATAAATATAAAACTGAAAGTGAGTGCCAGCTTTAGTGAAAATTTCATCATTGTTATTGTCATATTATTTTAATAAAGCATGAATGCAAAAGTACTAAATCATTACAGATTTTTATTTTCATTTTTTGAAACTATCTTGCTGCAAATTATCATACACAGATTATGGATGAACATATTTGGTACAAGAGTTACGATAACGGGGTTTCCCACACAATTGAAACTCCTGAAAAACCAATTCACGAAATACTTGAAGAGAAGGCAGGAATATCTCCCGAACAGACACTCCTGATTTGCATGAATAAAAAAATTAGCTTCGGAAGGCTTTTGAAAAACATTAATAGTTTTGCTCAAAGCCTTATTGATTTAGGTGTGCAAAAAAATGACAGGATATGTTTTTTGTTACCAAACCTTATTCAGTTTCCTGTTGTGCATTTTGCTATTTTAAAAATTGGTGGCATTTCAGTTCCAATGAACCCTTTGCTCACCAAACACGAAATTGAGAAATTAATCAAGCTGAGTGGGGCAAAAATAGTTCTCGTTCTCGACAAGTTTTATCAAAAAGTAGAGACTATCAGACAAAACTCTTCAGTAGAAAAAATAATTATCTCAAAAACCGGCGATTTTTTTCCTCTTCCATACAAAATGTTACTTCCGTTTTTAAGCAACCAAAAAAGAGTTGATTACACAAAGCCCAATATCATTTCTTTTTCAAAACTTCTGAAACAAAAAGACATAAGATTTGCTCCTGTTGATGTTTCGATGGATGATACTGCCGTTCTTTTAGGTACCGGTGGCACAACAGGAACTCCAAAACTTGCTGCCCTCAGCCATCGAAACCTCGTTGCCAATTCGCGCCAGCTTGCCGAATGGGTTGTGCCTTACTATAAAAAAGGCGATACAATGTTGGCGGCATTGCCATTCTTTCATAGCTTCGGCTTAACTATTGGCCTTCATCTAAGTTCAATAAACGGATTAAAAACGGTGATGATACCCCGTTTTAATGTAAAAGGAATATTAAAAGCTATCAGGCGATATAATGTGAACTATTTTCCGGGTGTGCCAACAATGTTTGCAGCTATCAACGATTATGAAAAATCGGGGCAATACAATTTTTCATCCCTGAAATCGTGCATTAGTGGCGGCTTTGAACTTAATCCTGAGGTACAATCGAAATTTGAAAAACTTAGCAGGGTAAAAATCATAGAAAGTTACGGACTGACCGAGGCCACCCCGGCAGCTATTTCAACACCAATGAAAGGTACAAGAAAAACAAAATCAATTGGTGTACCCCTTCCTTCGACTTATGCAAAAATTGTTGATCAGGAAACATCGGAAAACTTGCCTGTTGGAAGCATTGGCGAACTAATTATAAAAGGCCCGCAGGTAATGAATAGCTATTGGCAAAACCAGGATGAAACAAATAATACAATCCGCAATGGATGGCTGTTTACCGGCGATTTGGCAAGAATGGACGAAGATGGCTATTTTTACATTATGGGCAGAAAAAAGGAACTTATCAAATATTGTGGTTTTAATGTTTTTCCGCAGGAAGTAGAAGAGGCATTATTAAAGCACCCAAAAGTTGTACAAGCCGGTGTTACAGGGATAAAGGATGTAAAATGCGGTGAAATTATTAAAGCTTATATTGTGTTAAACGATGGACAGAAAGTTAGCGAACAAGAGTTGCTTGAACACTGCAAATTGTTTGTGGCCAAATATAAATTGCCACACACAATTGAATTTGCAGAAAACCTGCCTCGCAACTTTGCAGGAAAAGTATTGAGAAGACAACTATCAGAATTAAGCAAAAGCCAAAAAAGCAATTAATCCTAAAATTGTTATCCGATGACAAACAAACGTCTTCTTTCAATTGATATCCTTCGTGGCCTCGGAATTATGGTAATTCTTGTAATCCACCGTATTCACTATCATTGGAGCGGGATGCAATCGACCGAAACTCTAAAAACACATTTTTCCGGCCCATGGATGCCTTTCATCGTTTTTGTAATTGCACTACTTACCATGGCCGGCATCTTTTATTTTATGACAGGGATAGTAAATGCTTACTCGATGTATTCCAGGGTGGCGAAAGGGAAAAGCAGTTCGACAAAAATAATGATGTTTGGGCTTGCCGGAGGGATATGGATTTTTCTGATGAATTATGTACAGCGATTTTTTTTTATGAACGGCTTTGTTGCCGGCGAAAATGGCGAAGTGCCAAAATATCCGGTTGGCCTGCTTACCGGCTGTATACAAGATTCGGCCAATGTTACTTTTCGTTGGTCGCAGCTTACCGAGCCGGGAACTTTGTCGCTAATTGGCCTGGTAGTAATTTTTGTAAGCCTTGTATTAGGTATTCTTCTTAGGGATAATTATCAGGAAAAAATAAATAAAATACATTTAATTCTTTTAATACTTGCAATATTGTCTATCGGGCTTTCACCTTTTTCCAAGTTTTATCTACGGCCAATTTTCGACATATACATGGAAGAAGGCCACTATTTTAAAGCCTTGGGGATTGGGCTGATTTGCCGCGAATTTGGTTTATCGCCTTACCTCGGATATGGTTTTATTGGTGCGGCCCTGGGCATAAGCCTTGCACATGGCGAAGACCGTAAAACCCTTCACCGAAAGGGCTTATATTCAGCTATCGGTTTATTAATTTCGGGGGCTATAATGATTTTGATTTTTGACAAAACCGACGATTTTGAAAGAGGGGCTATTGGAACAGGGATTTGCATGATAGAGTTAGGGCTATTTATTTTTATTCTGAAAATATTATTAAAAGTATTCGATTATGCAAACGAGCAAAAAATTGGTGTAAGACAACAAAAAAGCAGGGGGATGAGACGTTTCGGAATGCTTGCGCTTACGGTTTTTATTTTTGAACCGGTCGTGGCCGAAATACTGAAAAAGACAATTGATTCGATTGTCGGTACAAACTGGAACAACCACCTGCCACTTGTACTGCTGTTTGGCTTTTTCTGTTTGCTGTTTTGGCATCTGCTGCTTAAACAATGGGAAAAAGTGAATTTTGCCGGTTCCCTGGAATGGTTTACAGGAAGAATTATGCTAAAACTTATAAAGAAGAAAACCGGCAAAACAAGCTTCAATGAACTCAGAACTCCTTACCTGTCGTAAACTAAATTGTCGCATAAACCAGGTGTTATTATTTTGTCAGTAAAAATTCCTGGCATTTTTCATAAACCATAAAAAGTAGTTTACACTTTTTCAGTCTCAATAATTATTTCGCACCTATTTCTGTTTCTATAAATATATCGTTCCTACAGAACTGTTAATTATTGACTTATCATACATCAAACAAAGCACGACTCCGTAGGAGTCAGATATTTATAGAAGTAATTGGCGAAACATTTTAAAG
>JAYENH010000943.1:0-6857 GCA_034721995.1 Bacteroidota bacterium | reverse complement strand
CAAGAAAACGCCAATAACCGCGTTATGCTCATCTTTAAACTCAGTCATCCGTCAGCTGACGGACTCCTGTGTTTAAAGATTTCACAAGCCTTGTTCTTGACGCTTTCTTATCAGAGACTTTTAAAAACAGGAGTTTTCGTGCAGGCACTATATAGGAGGTTTAGTAAAATATATTCCGATTAATTATCTGTCTTTCCAATAATCTGGTTTTCGATGCAGGTTCATCACTGCCATAATCAGGATATTATTTTCAATAATTCGGTAGAGGATTCCGTAAGGGAATCTGGTTGTTAAACAACGTCTTGTTTTTGAATCAATTGGGCTCCATGCCAATGGGAATTTATGTATTCTTTCTATTGTTGCATAAACTTCTTTGGAAAACCTTATGCCCAAACCTGGCTGACATTCTTCATAATACTCAATTGCAGTAAAAAATTCTTTCTCTGCAGCTTCATGAAAATTATATTTCATTTCTGAAATCTTCTCTTGATTTTTTCAAAAACCACTTCCCCGGGAATTAGTTTAGCACTACCGCTCTCAAGGTCCCGAAATCGAAGCTCAACCTCTTTTGACCATACTTGATCAATGTCCTCTTGATTGGATAAATTTGAGCTTTTGAGTAATTTGTCTATTAAAACCAATCTATCATCTATGGGAAGATCAAGGGCTTGTTCATATATTTTTTCAGCTAATACTACCATAATTAATCTGGTTTATGCTTTTATTGATAAATCAAAAATAAAACATTTTTGTCATTTAGCAAAAGTACAAAACTATGATTAGGTAGCCAACGTTATATCAGACTAATTAATCGCTCTTAGAAAATTCCAAAATTCAATTTGAGGTTTTATTTATGGAATTTGTAGATAAAATGAGTTTTCGGCATTTTTCATAAACCATAAAAAGTAGTTTACACTTTTTCAGTCTCAATAATTATTTCGCACCTACGGAGCTTATGTACTTGGCTATTTCTGTTTCTATAAATATATCGTTCCAACGGAACAGTTAATTATGGACTTATCATACATCAAACAAAGCACGACTCCGTAGGAGTCAGATATTTATAGAAGTAATTGGCGAAACATTTTAAAGCTCCGGTAGGAGCGACATATTGGTCAAAGTCGAATTTTATTGGCAAGAGAGCCAAGACTGACATGACCTGCTATTCTTAAATTCACGAATAAAAAGTGCAAGCTGAGAAATGAAAAACCCCGAGTTTTCTATGTTTCAATTTTACCACCTGCGTTGCTGCAGTGGAGGGTAAACTTTAAAAGTCTCAAAGACTTTTGAAGTTGAAGAGGTTTAATCCCCCAAAATCAAAAGTTTGTAATTAAAACAAGAATACTACTTTAGCCAAAAAAAAATGGACAAGTAATTTTTAGAGGTTTTTATTATGAAAAAGATATTGTTTTTATTTGCTGTTGTTTTGTTTTCGCTACAATTGTTTGCGCAGGATACTATTGTTGTTCAAACTTTTACTTTCGATTCGATAACTACGCGCCGAGGGGTCTGGCAATTTCCTGATTCATCACAAACGTTTCGTAAAATAATTATGAGTTACACGCTGAAGTGTGACCCGGCTACAACGCAAGATGGATATAATTGTGGCGAGTGGGATTATCTTACCTACACAAATGTTTACGACCACACCGGGGTTATCGACTCTAACATGATGGAGCACCCTAAGTATAAAATGGTGAATACGGTTTTGGATACAATTGATTTTCTTCAAAACGAAACCTGGTTTGTTAACCAACAATATCAGGATTATTTGGTTGTCGATTCTGTAATCAGCGAATTAGATTTCGGCATTGGAAATTCAACCGACAGTTTTAATTTACCGGGATTTGGCCAATCGCCCGAAGGAAGGCTGCAATTTTTTTACAGTGCCGATAGTTTGTTGCAGTCGGGATTTTCGGCTGGCGAAATAGATGCTTTAAAACTGAAGTTTACCGGGAATGTCCAAACAATTAAAAATCTCTGCTTGAAATTAAAAAGTGTTTCGGGCAATCAAACCGAAAATGGATTTGATAATTCGGGATTGACCGAAGTGTATAAAAAAACTACCGACATCCTAAGCGGCTGGCAAATATTTATGTTCAATCAGGCATTTCTCTGGGATGGGGTTTCCGATATTCTGTTTGAGTTAAGCTACACCGGCAAAACACAAGCAGAAGCTATCGGGCTTCAAGGTACTGCTACATCAGGCATCCAGTGTGTATATTCATCCGAAAGCGATCATTATATAAATATAAACGGCGAAAATTACGTAAGTGTCGATATCGATAATGTTGCAGGGGCAATTGATGATGAGGTAACAATTACCTTTTGGCAATATGGCGACCCTAATATCCAGCCTCAATCTGATTATTTATTTGAAGCAAAAAATGCAAATAATAAACGGATATTAAGTTCCCACCTTCCCTGGAACAACGGTAATGTGTATTGGGATGCCGGACATAACGGATCGAGCTACGACAGGATTTACAAAGCGGCCAATGCAAGCGAATATGCCGGAAAATGGAACCATTGGGCCATGACAAAAAATACCAACACAGGGAATATGTTTATTTATTTGAATGGTCAACTCTGGCATCAGGGAAGTAATAAAACAAAATCGATGGCCGGGATAGAAAAATTCAATATTGGTGCAAATAAAGGGAACGGGGGTTTTTACGATGGATATATCGACGAATTTACTGTTTTCAACAAAGAATTGCCCGATACCACTATTCAGCAATACATGGAGCGAAAGGTTGATACCAATCACCCTTTCGCATCTAATCTTTTGGTATCTATTACTTTTGATGAAGGATCGGGATATGTAGCTCAGGATATATCGGGCACTGGCAGCAATGCTGTTTTAATGGGTTCGCCCGAATGGGGCAACTTGCCCGGAGATAAACTCAGAAGAAACCAAATAAACAGTAACTTTTTGGCCGATATTGTTTTAGTTCGGGGCGAGTATTTGTCGCATATCGAGTCGGTAATTTCATCCGATACCATATATAACAGCCCAATGTCGGTTGTGGAATATGCAGTTGGGAACTACGAAATAGTTGCGGTCGATACAAATTGGATTAGCCTGGCCGGATGGCAATACGTTTACGATCCGACAAACCAGATTATTGATTCGGTTTATTTTTCGCCTACAGGAGAAATCATTAATCAAACTTTGATTTACTACGAAGAGCCTTACGAAGTAATAGACCGATACGAGATTGGCCGTTTTATCACACCTTATGGAATTGGTCTCAGCCTTGGCCCCGATGGCTTTACATGGCTTTACGATGTTACCGATTATGCTCATTTGTTAATCGGCGATGTGGATATATCGGCAGGAAACCAACAGGAACTTTTAGACATGAAGTTTATGATGATAGAAGGAACCCCACCGCGCGATATTGTTGAACTGACAAGGCCCTGGGGACAACTAAGCTCGAAAAAGTATAGTGCCTTGGATAACGATGATGTTCTGTCGAACAAACGAATTGCTTTAAATTCTCTGGCATCAACTTTTAAAATGAAAACCAGGATGACAGGGCATGGTCATAATTCGTCGACGGGAAATTATCCGCATTGCTGCGAGTGGAAGGACAACACGCATTATCTGCTGGTAAATTCCGATACTGTAAACCAATGGCATATCTGGGAAGCTTTCGATTGTGCCCAAAATCCGGTATTCCCGCAGGGCGGGACTTGGCCTGGTTCGCGCGAAGGCTGGTGTCCCGGCGATAAGGTAAAGGATTACGAATTTGAAATCACTCAATATATTACGGGCGACTCGGTCGATCTTGATTACGAAATTTCGGATGTTCCTGCAAATAATCAGGGCATGGGGAATGGAAATTATGTGATAGCTATGCAGTTTATGCAATATGGTGCTGCCAATTATAACTTAGATGCCGAAATTACAGCTGTTATCAGCCCAAATAGCTTTGGATATCATTCGCGCAAGAATCCTGTTTGCGATGGTGCCGAAGTAGTAATCAGAAATAGCGGGGCAACAACATTGACCAGTCTCGAATTTGAATATTCGGTTGCCGGTGGTACGAGCCTGCAATACACATGGACAGGGAACCTTGAATTTATGGAAAAGGAAATTGTCAACCTGCCAATAAATACCACAGATTTCTGGCTTGGCAATGGCGATAATATTTTCGAGGTCTCTATTTCGTCGCCTAACAACGGCAGCGACGAATATGCCGATAATAATAATTACCGTACTTCTTTTGAATTGCCTCCTATTTACGACTTTAATTTCATTATTATGTACAATACTAATCTTTTGCCGGGTGATAATTATTACGAAGTTTTCGATATTAACGGGAATATTGTTCAGAGCCGATATACCGGTTCGCCAAACACAACTTATTACGATACCCTTAACCTGCCACCCGGCTGTTACACAATGGAATTTTACGACAACGGCCACGATGGCTTGTCATACTGGGCATATCCGGGGCAGGGCACCGGCAGTCTGCGTTTTAAGAAAATAGGGGGAGGTACACTTATTTATTTCGAGGCTGAATTCGGTTACAGGATTTTTCAGGCATTTACGTTGAGCGAAAATGTCTCCATCCATTCTTCGGTCGAAGATCAGTTTATTGAAGTATTTCCAAATCCGGCAAAGGATCAGGTTTTTGTCGATATTAGCGGATATTCGGGCAAACTCAAGATTCAAATTCTTGATATGCTCGGAAAAAATATTATCACAAAAAATATTGTAGTTGATTTAGCAGCCACCGAAAAAATTAATATCAGCCATCTGCTGCCGGGAATATATACAATAAAGGCAACAGGTAATGACATTAATTACTCGAAACAGCTTGTTGTGCAATAAAGCAGTCAGCAGTTGGCAGTTGGCAGTCGGCAGTTGGTAGAGCAAATTGTCAATGGTATGAGAACTGGGAACTGAGTACTGAGTACTGAGTACTGGGAAATGAAGTTTGGTGGTCATAAAAAAACATACAATGGGAGTGATACAATTAGAGAAAATGGAGTTTTATGCCTTTCACGGGCATTTTAAAGAAGAACAAATAATTGGCAATAAATTTTTGGTCGATATTTCGTTAGAAACTGATTGCTCTAAACCTGCACAAAGCGATTCGCTAAAAGATGCTGTTGATTACCAGAAAGTTTATCGGCTTATAAAATATGAAATGACCCGGAAGTCGTTGCTGTTGGAGAATATTTGCAAGCGATTGTTAGATGTGATTTTCGATAATTTTCCCGAAATCAGCGAAGCTGTAATAAAGGTCCGAAAAATGAACCCCCCTATGGGAGGCCGTATCGAAAGTGTAAGTGTTACCCTAAAAAGAAACAGGTAAGTTTAATCTACTTTATAAAGGTCTTCCTTTTCGACTTTTTCGACTTTTTTGCCATCTTTAAGAATACGGTTTATAGCACTGTATGGATCGGTAACAACTTCTTCATCAAGTTTTAACCCTGTTACTATTTCAATATAACTATCGTCCTGTATTCCTGTGGTAACTTCGCGCCTCGAAACTTTTTCGTCGGCATAAATAAACACAACTTCTTTAATTTCTTCTTTTTTTGTTGCGCTATCGCCATTTCTAATATATTTATCTGTTTTTGCAGTATCCGACCTTGCAGTAACAGCCTGGATAGGAACAGTCAAAATGCTATCTTCATAATGCGTTTTAATATCGACAGTGGCCGACATGCCCGGCCTGAAAGGATAAACATTATTATCAGAAATCAAATGTTTATATGATTCGTTCAGTATAATTATTTTAACGTCGAAATTGGTTACCTGATCGCTTGAACGGCCAATGGTGTTTGCCGAATTTGCAATTTCGGTTACAATACCTTTAAATTCTTCGTCTAAGTATGCATCAATTTCAATAAGGGCGGTATCGCCAAAATTAACACGCACAATATCATTTTCGTTTACTTCTACTAAAACTTCCATCAAGTTGAGATTGGCAATTCGTAAAAGTTCGGTGCCTGCCATTTGTGCTGTCCCTACTACGCGCTCGCCTTTTTCAACCCTTAATCTTGAAACAGTACCTGAAATGGGGGCATAAATTGTTGTTTTTTGCAAATTCTCGCGGGCTTCTTTCAACGATGCTTCTGCGCTGTTTACAGCAAAACGGGCAGAATTGACCGATTCTTTTGCCGCTTTTAATTCTGCATCGGCAATTTCGAATGCAGCTTCGGCATTTTCGATAGCCGATTCAGAAATGGCTTTTTCCTGATACAGTTTTTTGTTCCTTTTGTAGTCCAGGTTTTGTTTGGTAAACTGAGCTTCGCTCTGTAGCCGTCGTGCCTTTGAGTTGGCCAAATTCGATTTCGAAGAATTTAATGCAGCCGTGGCCCTGTCTAAATACGAAAGATATATGTCCTCTTTTATCTTTAGCAGCAATTGCCCCTTTTCAACTTCCTGGCCTTCTTCAACTTCGAGTGCAATAATTTCGCCCGACACATCGGGGCTTATCTTCACTTCGGTTTCGGGCTGAATTTTTCCGTTGGCTGTAACGGTTTCTGTAATCGATCGCAATTGAGACTTTTCTGTGGCAACTTTAGTATAGTTTTCATTGCCAATCCATCCTGCTTTTTTTGCTATCAAAAGGATAATAATAAGGGCAACAGCCCCGATTATCACATATCGTAAAGTTTTCTTTTTGGTCATTATGTTTTTTTTAATTTTTCATAGGGCTTCGCCTTATGCTATTGATTACACCCCTTTGGGGCTTTATGTTCTTTGTTTTTCTTATTTTTCATAGGGCTTCGCCCCATGCTATTGATTACACCCCTTTGGGGCTTTATGTTTTTTGTTTTTCTTATTTTTCATAGGGCTTCGCCTTATGCTATTGATTACACCCCTTTGGGGC
>JAYENH010000942.1:0-6858 GCA_034721995.1 Bacteroidota bacterium | reverse complement strand
GTTCTCCTTTGCCCTCGAAACTATGGGTGAATTTCTGAAAATAATTTCCATTGACAGATTTTAACCCTGCCTCCTCAAACTTTTGTGCAATATAATTGGCGGCTTCGTCTAATTCAGCTGTGCCTAATCCTCGGCCTTTTAATTCCTCCGATGCCAGGTATTTTATTGTTGCCATCATTTTTTTTTCAGAAAATACCGGTTTTAATGTGGCTAATGCTTCTCGTGGTTCTGTTGCGGATAATTTTTGGGCATCATTGCTGAAAATTTTCACAAGCGGAGAATTTAACACGGGCCATTGCCCTTTGGCAATATTTGTTGGTTCGTCGCCACTAAAAGCAAGATAGCTGTATTTTCCGTAATGGGGCAGCTTTCTTATCAGTCCTGCAATTGCATTTTTGTTGTTGAACGAAATAAAAATGTTTTGCTGCTGAATGTCATTGGCTTTCGATAAAGTAAACACGAAGCTATTACCTGTTTTAACGAGCTTTTTATTTTCGAGCAGAACCGAATCAGAACTAAAATTAGAATTATAATCTTTTAATTGTTGATTGATTTCCGCTGCAAACTTGTTTTCAAAACCAATAATCCAGGCTGTTTTATCATTTGGCAGTTCTTTTAATTTTTTGTCATAAACTATTGTAAAATTATCATTATCAACTTCCTTCCATTTTCTTGCAAATTCGTTGTACATCTCCTTTTGCTGGTTGTTGGCACCAGCAGGTAATATGATTACATTTTCATCGCTTCCCCATATTTTTGTTAAAGTAGGAGGGACTTCGGCAGGGTTTAATATTCTGAAAACATCGTACTGAGGATCGACAACTAATTTTAATGCTTTACTTTTTAATGAAATTTGATACTCTTGTTCTTTTTTATCCATATTAAAAACAAAAGTTTCAAGTCCTTTTTCTGTAACAATATGAATTGGGATGTCTATATTATATGCTTCATAATTTTGTTTTTGTTCAATGCTGATATTGATACGATATTTCCCACCGAACATATCGTTTTTTATTTCTTTTATCCCTAATTCAGGAGCTCCTATCCGGTTTACCCATTGATCGAAGAAGTAGCCTAAATCTATTCCCGAAACATTTTCCATTGCTTTGCGGATATCGCTGTATGAAGCAGTTTTGTATTTATTCGATTCATAAAATTCACGCATACCTTTCAGAAATATTTCATCGCCTAATTTCCTACGCAACATTTGCCACATCATCATCGCCTTTCCATAGCCAATAGCTTCGCTTGGGCCATCGTTTCGCGAAAGGAATTTGTTTAAGGGGAAATCGTTATCGTTATTTACAATATTGCTAAACTTTTGAAGCGTTGAACGGCGATATTCGTTGCCTGCACCGCGTTGCTCTTTAATTAAATGGTCGGCCATAAAAACCGTTGTGCCTTCGCACCAGTTTCCTGATTCGAAATCGACATATACGCTGTTTCCCCACCAATTGTGCAAAAGCTCGTGTGGATACGATGAGTGAAGGATAAATGGAAATCGGATGATTTTTTCGCCAAGCAATGTAAATGATGGCATTCCGTAACCAGTTTCCCAAAAATTTTCGACCAAAGCAAATTTAGCATAAGGATAATCGCCCAACATACTCTGATACATTTCCATATATTGCTCGGTAACTTCCAGATATTTATTTGCCAAACCTTCGTCGGGGGTTCGGAGAAAAGCCATTGCACCAATTCCGTTGTTCATTTTGTGCGAATACTCAATGAACCGGGCTGCAATAAGAAAAACTTCCTCTTGTGGTTTCTCGCAAATCCATGTATCGGTATGCTTTCCTGATTTTGTTTCATCCATTACACGTTCTCCCTGGCTCACACATTTCCAGTCTTCGGGCAATTGTGTTGTTAGCGAAAAAGTCATCAGTTTATTATCGAACACAGGTAACCAATACGTCGAACCTGCCAAATAAATCCCGGCATTACTGATTATCCCGGGCGATTCGGCAAATCCTCTCTGATAGTTTTCTTCGCTTTGTTTTATTTCCGATTCTATTTTTCCATTATACGATATTACAAAATTTTTGGCCTGTCCTTTAATTTCCCACTTCGAAAGTTTTAAAACATTTTTACTATTTGCATCATCCCTGTCCATTCCAACATCAGAACCTTCTGCCTTATCAGAAACTTTTTTAAGCGACATTTTTTCTGACAGGATAATTGGCGTGAATTCTGAATTAAGCAGAAATTCAGGTACAAAATCTCCATTAATAACAATAGAATCAGTAAGCTTTATTTCCGATGTTTCAGGATTAATTTCTACAAAAAGATTATGATTTACTGCATTGTTCGTTTGAGAAAACGACAAAAAGTTTATAAGAATAAATATTCCAAAAAGTGTTATACTCTTCATATTATTATTTTTTGCAAGCACTATATAGTAGATTTATAGTTAACTTTGAGATTTACTTTTATTCGGATATAATTTTAATGCTCATTTTCACATCCTTTACCGGCCTGTCGTTTGCACCTGTTTCAAGTAATGCAATTTTATCAATAACATCAAGGCCTTCAACAACTTCGCCAAAAACGGTATAATTGGCATCTAAATGTGGCGTACCTCCAATAGTAGAATATACTTTCCGCTGTTCTTCGCTAAACGAAAAAGTTTCCATTTGGGCATACTCATTTTTGGTTTTTTCTTCAATAATTTTCACCACTTGATTAAGCTCCTCGAAATTTTGTGCTTGTTGCAAGGAGTCTAACTTCTTCTTATAAGAAGCATTTTCGGGCTTCATAATAAACTTACGCACAATTTCGATTTTGGCCGATTGATTCATGCGGTCTTCCATTACAATTAATTGTTGAAGATCGTATACTTTACCTTGAACAAGATAGAATTGCGAACCCGAGCTTTTCTTCTTTGGATTTACCTGATCGCTTTCGCGGGCAGCGCACAATGCTCCTTTTTTATGAAAAAACTTAGCGTTAAACTCGGCAGGGATTTCATAGCCCGGCCCTCCATTGCCTAACATTTTGCCGGGTGCGGCATTTTTAGAGTCGGGGTCGCCACCCTGAATCATAAAACCCTTGATTACCCGGTGGAACAATAAATCGTTGTAAAAACCTTGTTTTACCAGCTTTATAAAATTATCCCTATGCAATGGGGTTTCGTTGTAAAGTTTGATTTTAATATCACCAAACTCTGTCGAAATCAAAATAATTTTCTCTTTTTCACTTTCAGCTTTTGAAACCTTAGGTAAATTTACAGCCGAAATCATGGAGGAAAAGACAATCCCCAAGCTCATTAAAATAATAAATAATTGAATACGTTTCATTTACAATACTTTGTTTTAATTTGACGATTTTGAAAAGAATCATTAATATTGTGTAATTTTTCGCAAGATAGATAATTTATAAGTAATATTTAAAATTGTAACATTAGAAATATGAAAAAGTTGCTCTTTATACTACCAATGCTTTTATTGTTTTCAGGATTATTTTTTCAATCATGTGTAGATCCCGATCCACCCAAAGCCGTAGTTTCCGTTTTCCGTGTTGATATAAACGATGAACAATGGCCAGTTCCAAATTGCGAAGTACGGCTCGATATTCCTGAAGGGACTTCCCAACCCGAGTTAATTGAATTTGCTTCGAAGCCAAAACTCACTGATATAAATGGTCAGGTTGAATATGTTTTTAAGTATGAGGGAATTATTACAGTTGTAGCAAAAAAAGGCGATGGTGCCGAAAGCTGTGGACAAGGGGTCCTGATTTTAAAAGAGGATGAAGTGTATCAGGAAGACATCCGTTTAAGTGCATGTGAAGATTTGTAAGTTGATTCATTCACTCTTGATTAATAGGGTTTTACCTTATTATTTCAAACATAACATGGAAAACCAATGAAAGTTTTTTCAACATTAACATACTTATTTATTGCTGTATTTTTATTTTCGGGCTGTAGTAATGGAGCTGATCCTGAAGCCGAAATAACAATTGTTGATATAAAAGACAGGCCAATACCCGGAGCTATTGTCGAACTTTTTTCGCGTCCCACAAATCTAATTAGCGAAGACATTAAAATTACAAACGAAGACGGAAAAACTTTCCATAAGTTTGTTTTTGAAGGAACGCTTGATGTTGCAGCTCACATAAATACATTTCAGAATTACCATAATCTGAGCGGTGTAGGTGAAATAACTCTTACCCGCGACGAAATATGCAAAATTACCATTACTCTTACCGAACCGGTTGTTGGAGAGGAATAAATATTTTTATTTAAAAATATTGCTTATTCTACCCTGCATCTTTATGGATAATTCCTATTGATTATCCCTTATCATAGAATGTGTTATTTTTACGCGATTGAATTGCATTGTTTGAAAAAGAAACCGAATTAGATTATGAAAATACAAAACAATATCAGAAGAAATTTTATTTCCAAAAGAAGTTCAATATTTATTTCAACTACAAAATTGATTTCTATTACGACGCTTCTATTAATTTTAATGATAGCCTGCAAATACGACAGCACAGGCTTAATGCCTAATGTAACAGGAAAAGCCGGCGAAGTTGTTGTTGTTATGGAAAATAATTTTTGGAAAAACCAACCGGGGGCTGCACTTAAAAATCATTTAGCCTCCGAAGTTTCAGCCTTACCTCAGGGCGAGCCAATGTTCGATTTGGTAAACATCCCACGGGCGGCGTTTTCCGATATTTTTCAAACCCACCGAAACATTATCATCACAAAAGTTTCTAAAAATATTAAAGAGCCAAAAATATTAGTCAGGAGTAATGTTTATGCAAAACCCCAAATTGTAATTCAGATTGAAGCGAATAACAGTGAGAAATTGGCTAATATTATTGATAAACATGGAAAGGGTATAATGGATAAATTAATTGAGAAAGAGCGCAATAGGATTATTCAAAACTACCGAAATTATGAAGACCCTTCGATTTCAGGCAGATTGCGAAAATATCATGATTTGTCATTAATCCTGCCACGTGGCTACAGCTACGACTTAGATACTACTAACTTTATTTGGATTGCCCACGAAACTCAGGATATTATCCAGGGCATTCTTATTTACTACTACAATTACACCGACACGAGTTCATTCAATAAAGAAAACCTGATTAGCAAACGCGATGAGATTCTTAGAAAATACCTGCCCGGCCCTGTTGATGGTTCTTACATGACTACTGAAAAGAATATGCCTGTTTCGTACCGCGAATTTTTAATTAATGATAAATACACAAGTGAAATTAGCGGACTTTGGAAGCTTGAAGGCCCCGCATTTATGGGCGGCCCATTTATTAGCTTGTCAACTGTTGATGAAAGCCGCAACCGGGTTGTTACTGTTGAAGGATTTGTATTTGCACCAAAGTTAGATAAACGTAATTACCTCCGGCAGGTGGAGGCCATACTTCATACCTTGAAATTTTCTTGAACACGTTCAGGTTTATGGTTTTGCATCGTTTCTTTTTTCATGTATTTTCCCAAAGAAAAAAAGAGGTAAGCTGTACAGGCTTATTCATGTTCAATCCTTTAAGGATTTTTCTCATTATATTTAAAAGATAAGTAACTTGTTGCCAGTACCTCAAAACCAATAGCTATAGGATAAGAATTAGCCCAAATTCCACAATTTTGTCAGTTTTCTGATATTATTCGACTGATAAGGAAAACAAGTTATAAAATGGTATTTATAAAAAAAATATTTCTGTTTTCCTGGCTGTTCGTGATGCTGTTACAAGTCTGTGGGCAAGATGCTGTTATTAATCAAAAAAACTCGTCGGAATTTGTCGAATTGATAAATATAGATGGAGGGATTCTACTTGATGTAAGGACTAAGCATGAATTTAAAAACGAACATATTGAAGATTCCGGGCAATTAAATTATTATGCTTTCGATTTCAGAAAAAAGCTGTTGATGCTCCCTAAAGATCAGCCCATATATTTATATTGCAATACCGGATACCGAAGCGAAAAAGCTGCTAAAATATTGATTAATAATGGCTATTCAAATGTCTATAATCTTGAACATGGCATAATGGAATGGAATTTACAAAATTATCCGACTGTTACAGAAGCTGATGCCCATCCTGATTTGGTTGATAAATTTGATTTTTTACGGTATAAAAACCTATTGACTTCTGATTCTCTTGTGTTTATCGACTTTTATGCTCCCTGGTGTGCTCCATGTATTAAAATGATGCCGATGATCGATAGCCTTATGGTTGAATACAATAACAAAATTAAAATTGTGAAAATTAATGCAGATGCAAGCAAAAAGCTGATTAAGAAATTGAAAATAATTGGAGTGCCATATCTTGTACTGTATTATAAGGGGCAACTATTATTCTACCAAAACGGAGAAATAAGGAAAGAGGAATTGCAGGCAATATTTGATTCTCAAATCCGAAGGTCGAAAAGGAACAGACGGAGAGTGTAAAACGGAAGAATGGAAGGCCGAAGACAGATAATAAAATTACTCTATTATCAGTAACATCAATTAGCCGGATAAAGCAAAGTATCGGCATTTAGCATTTTAATTTGATAGCCTTCGCCGGGGAACATTTGGTTTATGGTGTTTATGCCGTATTGTGGCCAAAAAACCTGCCCTGCTGTGTTTTTTGAGATTATTATGTTTGCCGATATATTACTGAACATTGAATCGAGCGGGGCTGCCGATTGCCGCAAATACGAAATGTTTTGCCAACCCGATGGCAAAGGCATTGGCGTATTTTCCGGCATGGCTGCATAGCCAACTACAGTAAGGGTTTGCTGCGACGACATTTTTATATGGTAGCCTTCGGTAAATTCTAAATTGCCAATGGTGTTTATAAAATATTGCGGATAATAAATATTTCCAACATCTTCTTTCATAATTATCAGCTCAG
>JAYENH010000941.1:0-6871 GCA_034721995.1 Bacteroidota bacterium | reverse complement strand
GTGCAAGGCTGGAGCTTAATATCAACATATATCGATCCTTTCGAGCCATTGGTCGATAGTGTTTTTGCTCCCGTAGTCGGCCAATTGGTTATACTTAAAGATGGTATGGGAAATCCTTACTGGCCACAGTTTGGGCTTAACTCTATTGGAAGCCTGATAATTGGCCAGGCTTATCAGGCGAGGATGTTAATTACCCAAATACTCAGCGTTGAGGGTACTGCTGTACAACCCGAAAACGAGATACTTGCTATTCCTCAGGGTTGGAGCATGATGGGTTATTTGCGAAATAGCCCGGCCGATATTGTTACTTTGTTAAGCCCTATCGTGTCGAATATTATTATTATTAAAGATGGCGAAGGAAATCCATATTGGCCACAATGGGGTATTAATGTAATCGGGAACATGGCACCCGGAAAAGGATATCAGATTAATCTATCTGCTTCAGCAAATTATACTTATCCTGCCAATTCTGCTACTATTGCAAGCTCCAAATATCAGCAGGTCGAGAATTCACATTTCATAAAACCAATACCAACCGAACATAATATGACTGTATGTATCCCCTTGTCGGCGTGGGAAACAATTCCTGTATCAGGAGCAGAAATAGCCATTTTCGATAATAATGGGGTTTTGGCAGGTACTGCCGTTTTCAATAATACAAATTTGGCAATACCCGTTTGGGGCAACGATTCCTATTCAACAGAAAAAGACGGTTTATTGCCAGGCGAAGAATTTATATTGAAAACATGGGATGGATCGGAAAAGTTAATTGTTGTTGAAAACTGGGTAGAAGGTGATGATAATTATGAAAAGGATAAACTTGCTGTTGCCGGAAAACTTTTTCAAAAAGAGATTGCAGATGTTCTCAGCTTCCAGAGTTATCCAAATCCTGTAAACACAAAGCTTAATATTTCATTTTTCCTGAATTCAGAGAAAGAAGTTCAACTTATACTTTTCGATCAGATAGGTCAAAAAGTATGGGAAGGTTCACAGATGTTTTCAGCAGGAAAAAATGAAAAAAGCATTGATGTCTCGAAGTTTGGGCAGGGAACTTATTTCCTTAGTTTAAATGCCGGAAACTATCGTCAAACACAAGTAATTAATATTGTCAGGTAGCATCTATAAGAATACCAATAACTGAGTTATTCGATACTTGCAAGTCAGTGATTTACAAAAGTAAACTTCTGATTTGCGGGTATCGAATGCCTTGTTCTTGACACTTTCTAAAAAGACACTTTAAGTTTTTATTTTATTTTTTTATTTGCACTAAACAGAGGCTGTTTAATATGTTGAAAGTATTTTTTTTTTATAAGTGAAAATGAATATAAAATGTCTAATTTTGCAAAAAATAATAAGACATTGTAAATGAGTAGTTTTAAAAAGATTAGTACGGCATTGATATCGGTTTTTCACAAGGAAGGATTAAATGAAATAATAGAAAAACTCACGAAACTTAATATTGAGATTTATTCAACCGGGGGTACTAAAAATTACATTCACGAACATGGAGTTGCTGTTAAAGATGTAGAACAACTAAGCACATACCCTTCTATTTTAGGAGGAAGGGTAAAAACCCTGCATCCTAAAATTTTCGGAGGCATTCTTGCCAGACGCGACAACGAATTGGATGTTCAACAAATGCAGGAATACGCAATCCCACCTTTCGATTTAGTTATTGTTGATTTATACCCATTCGAGGAAACTGTAAAATCGGGGGCATCAAATCAGGAAATAATCGAAAAAATTGATATTGGTGGAATTTCGTTAGTACGTGCTGCTGCAAAAAATTATAATGATGTTTTAATTATTTCTTCACAAGATCAGTATGAAGAATTATCGAAACTCCTTGATAACAAAAATGGCCATTCTGATATTGAGGATCGAAAGAAATTTGCAAAAAGTGCTTTTCAGGTTTCGTCGCATTACGATTCTGCCATATTTAATTATTTTTCCGATGGCGATATGTCTTCTTTTAAAGAGAGCATTGAACAATCAAAACAATTGCGCTATGGAGAGAACCCTCATCAGAGAGGCTTTTTCTTTGGGCAATTAGATGAGTTGTTCGATAAACTACATGGCAAGGAATTATCCTACAATAATTTACTTGATGTTGATGCAGCAGTAAATTTAATATCGGAATTTAACGAAACCACATTTGCTATTCTTAAACATAACAATGCCTGCGGGCTTGCCTCGCGCGAAAAACTTGTTGATGCGTATCTTGATGCTTTGGCAGGGGACCCTGTTTCGGCATTTGGTGGCATTTTAGTTTGCAACAGAAATATTGATATTGCAACAGCAACAGAGATAAACAAATTGTTTTGCGAAGTTGTTATTGCACCCGGTTACGAAAACGGATCACTCGAAATTCTAAAGAAAAAGAAAAACAGGATCATTCTTGTTCAGAAAAAAACAATAACAACAGACAGGGTTTACCGATCGCTCTTGAATGGTGCTGTGGTTCAGGATAAAGATAAAAAAACGGAAGTAGTTGGAGATTTAAAAACCGCAAGTAAAATAGCACCCGATAATCAGCAAAAACAAGATTTGATATTTGCCAACATAATTGTTAAGCATACAAAATCGAATGCTATTGTTCTGGCAAAAAATAAACAGTTGATTGCAAGCGGAACAGGGCAAACATCACGGGTAGATGCTCTAAAACAAGCCATCGAAAAGGCAAAATCATTTGAGTTCGATTTAAATGGATCGGTGATGGCCTCTGATGCATTTTTCCCTTTTGCCGATTCAGTAGAAATTGCACATAAAGCAGGAATAACTTCGGTTGTCCAACCCGGTGGTTCAATCAGAGATAAGGATACTATTGAATATTGCGATAAAAATGGCCTGTCGATGGTTTTTACAGGGACACGGCATTTTAAACATTAACAAGTCGGCATTTCTCAGTCGGCAGTCAGCTGCATTTGTGGAAGAACAATTCCAATATTGAGAACCGGGGACTGGAGACTGGAGACTGAAAACTGGAGACATAGAAATAACAAAACCAAAACTTTGATACAAAACCAAAGTTTTTAATTAGTAACACATATATGGGATTATTTAATTTTTTAACTCAGGAAATAGCCATTGATTTAGGTACTGCAAATACCCTGATCATTCACAACGAGAAAATTGTAGTTGACGAACCTTCGATAATTGCTATTGACCGATATAGCGGGAAATTAATTGCTATTGGCGAAAAAGCCAGGCAAATGCATGGAAAAACACATGAGAATATTCGTACTATCAGACCATTGCGCGATGGTGTAATTGCTGATTTTCAAGCTTCCGAGCAGATGATACGGGGTATGATAAAAATGATTACTCATCGAAAAAAATGGTTTACCCCGGCTTTGCGTATGGTTATTTGTATTCCATCGGGAAGTACCGAAGTTGAACGCCGTGCTGTTTTAGATTCGGCTGAACATGCAGGAGGCCGCGAAGTATTTATGATTTACGAGCCTATGGCGGCATCGCTTGGTATTGGCGTTGATGTTGAAGCTCCCGAAGGGAATATGGTAATTGACATTGGTGGTGGAACTACTGAAATTGCCGTAATTGCCCTCGGAGGAATAGTTTGCAATAAATCAATTAGAATTGCCGGCGACGATTTTACCTACGACATTCAGGAGTATATGAGGCATCAGCATAATATAAAAATTGGTGAACGAACAGCAGAAAACATAAAAATCAATGTTGGTGCAGCCCTTCCGGACCTTGACGATCCGCCGGAAGATTATATCGTTCGTGGCCCTCATCAAATGACAGCCCTTCCTATTGAAATTCCGGTGTCGTACCAGGAAATTGCACATTGCCTTGATAAGTCGATATCGAAAATAGAAACTGCAATTTTAAATGTGTTGGAAGAAACAGCACCTGAACTATATGCCGATGTTTACCGAAAAGGTATTTACATGGCAGGTGGAGGTGCATTGTTACGTGGCTTAGACAAAAGGTTTACCGATAAAACCAATATTGCATTTCATGTAGCCGAAGATCCTTTACGTGCTGTGGCACGAGGTACAGGTATTGCTTTAAAAAATGCTGATAAGTTTTCGTTCCTGATAAGGGACAAAATTCATAGGTAGGTCTCCGCAAGAAAGCACCAATAACTGCGTTATTCGAAACTTGCAATCAGAAATAATTTAACAAATTAACAACTCAATATTGAACCTTTTAAATTTAAATTTGAATTCTGAACTTTGAACCTTTGAACCCGGAACTCTGAACCATTGAACCTTTAAACTAAAAACATGCAGTGAGAGAATTATTCAGATTTATACAACGTATACATTTTTTCTTATTGTTTCTGCTATTAGAAATAATTGCCTTTTCTTTTCTTGTTAGCAATAACAGTTATCAAAGAGCTAAGTTTTTTAATTCCTCAAATTTTATTATAGGCCATGTTTATGATTCTTACAGCCTTATGGCAGATTACATTTATCTAAATCATAAAAACGAGGAATTATTGAAGGAAAATGCACGGCTTCGTTACCAATCCGATAAGTTAGATTATTTGCTTGAGAAAAATAATTCCGATTCGGTATTTTCAAAACCTTATTCATACATCCCTGCAAGAGTAATCAATAATTCCGTAAAGCAACATAAAAACTATATTACAATCAACAAAGGCGAAAATGATAGTGTACAAGCAGAAATGGGTGTTGTGTCGCCATCTGGTGTAGTTGGGATTACACGTTTTACTTCTAATAATTTCACAAGTGTTGTTTCGGTTTTAAACAATGAAATAAGAATAAGTACTAAAATTAAACGATTAGGATATTTTGGCCCTTTGGCATGGAAGGGGGTAGATGCAAGCGAAGCATTTTTAATGGAAATTCCTGTTCATGTATCAATTTCGATAGGCGACACTTTAGTTACGAGTGGGTATTCTACCATATTCCCTGAGGGGATTTTAATAGGCACAATAAAAGAATATGAAAAAAAACCAGGCGATAATTTTTATCAAATCAAAGTTAAACTATCGGTTGATTTTTTTAAGCTGGGAAATGTATATATTATCAAAAATCATTTTAAAAATGAACAATTGGAATTAGAGAAAGCAACAACCGATGATTAGGCTCCTTCCGCGAAATATTGCACGCATTATTATACTTGTACTATTACAAGTATTACTATTAGACAATATTAATTTAATGGGTTCGGTAAACCCATATTTTTATGTATTGTTTGTTTTGCTCATACCTTTCGAGACCCCCGGATGGTTGCTCCTGTTAACTTCTTTTGTACTGGGCATTACTATTGACTCTTTTCGTGATACACTAGGGTTGCACACTTTTGCAACAGTGGCGGTGGCTTATCTCAGGCCTTATGTTTTACAATTAATATCACCCCGCGATGGTTACGAACCCGGCACTTTTCCCCGAATGTATTATTATGGTTTTGCCTGGTTTCTCAAATACACCACAATATTGGTAGTCATCCATCACTTTATATTATTTTTTATCGAAGCCTTTTCTTTTTATGATTCTATGAATACACTTGTTAATGCAGTTTTTAGCAGCTTATTTACAATTACCCTGATACTGATAAGCCAGTTTTTTATGTACAGAAAATGAATTAATTGATTAATGATTATTGATAAATAGCGTTAATGTAAAAGTTAAGTTTTATAAGCCCCAATGGACAGGACATTAGACAATAGAAAATATGTTATTGCTGCATTTATTGTAGTAATTGTATTAATATTTCTCATTAAGTTGTTTTTTATCCAGATTATTGATACACGATACAAAGTCTCGGCCGAGAATAATTCGCAACGTCATGTAACGCAATATCCTGCACGGGGATTGATTTACGAGCGCAACAACAATTTACTTGTGTATAATCAGGCTGCTTACGATTTAATGATTGTGCCCCGTGAGGTAAAAGCTTTCGATACACTTGATTTATGTAAAATCCTGAAAATGCCTGTTGACCGTGTGGTTAAATCAATTTCAAAAGCAAAAAGACACTCGTGGTACAAGCCCTCGATTTTTTTAAAGCAGATGTCAGCAATAACTTATGCCCATTTGCAGGAAAAGCTTTTTAAATTTCCGGGTTTCTTTGTTCAAACCCGTACCCTTAGGAAATATCCACAAAATATTGCTGCTAACGTACTGGGTTATGTTGGCGAAGTTGGCGAACGATTAACAAAGAAAAATAATTATTATGAACCCGGCGATTATACCGGTATTAGTGGTATTGAAAAAACCTACGAACGTAGTTTGCGAGGTAAAAAGGGTGTAACTATCTATCTCGTCGATGTTCATAACCGGATACAGGGAAGTTTTCAGGAAGGGAAGTACGATACCGTGGCAATATCGGGAAGTGATATTATTACAACTATTGATGCGCAACTTCAGGCTTATGGCGAAAAATTGATGAGCAACAAAATAGGTAGTATCACAGCAATACAACCATCGACAGGAGAAATATTATGTTTAGTTTCCAGTCCCGGTTATGATCCTAATTTACTTGTTGGGAGGATACGCGGAAAAAATTATAATATATTAAAACAAGATACCCTCAAGCCTTTGTTCAATCGGGCACTCATGGCTCAATATCCACCAGGGTCCACATTTAAGATAGTTAATGCCCTGGTTGGCTTACAAGAAAATGTAGTGGATTTATCTACCAAATACTCATGTTCGGGACCCGATTCAAAACCCATACGTTGCAGCCATTATCACGTTTCACCAATTGGTTTGGTTAGCTCCATAGAACAATCCTGCAATTCGTACTATTGGAAAGTATTTAAGTCGATAATTAAAAATCCTTTATATGAAAATGCCGAGCAGGGCTTCGAAATATGGCGAAATCATATCTTGAGTTTTGGCTTTGGCTCACCAGTTGGTTTCGATTTATTTAC
>JAYENH010000940.1:0-6895 GCA_034721995.1 Bacteroidota bacterium | reverse complement strand
TCAGTCTCTCAGTCTCTCAGTCTCTCAGTCTCTCAGTCTCTCAGTCTCTCAGTCTCTCAGTCTCTCAGTCTCTCAGTCTCTCAGTCTTCCAAACTACTTCATCAACTTTATCAACAAAACTTCGGTCAGAATAAACAGAAGTGCCAATAGAAGAAAAAATTTCCAGAGCTGACGGCCTTCATTCAGTTCCTTTATGTTATCACTTATCTGCTGGTGCTGTCCTTCAAGAATCGAAAAAGAACTCAGGCTATAAGTTTCAATTTGTTCGTTCAACTCTTTATTGCTGAAATAATCCAGGTCAGATTCTTTTCTATTGTAATTGAACGAAAGCCCTAAAACTTTTTTATTGTCTGATTTCATAAAATAGTTTCCTGCTTTTGTAATTTGGCCCGAAAGCCTGAAATTTGAAGAAGCCCTGCTTCCAATTTTTTCGGGAATAAAATCGAACTCGCCGGATAAATCAGTGATGTGCAGAATTTTACTTTCGCTACCATTCGGAATATTTAAGCGTACATTTTGCAAATTGCCAATGGTGTAGTACAAATTTGTGTTGCCTTGAGAATTGAAGGCCATATTGTAAACTGCCGGTACAAAAATCGGGTGTCGTGCAAAATCTGACGATTCTATATCTAAAGGCACGGCAGATATATAAAAACTTCCTTTTGCAAAACCTATCTTTCGCAGAAAACTATGCCCGTCGATAGTTGTAAGTATTTCCTCGTCGTTGGTGCGAGTACGGTTTTCAAAAATAAAATGAGCAAAAACTTCGGGCAGGTCTATCTCCTGATTTATTTTACGAAATGCATCGTCGAAAACAGGATGCTTGAAATCAATTTTATTTACCTTAGTTTTATTAGTATCTAAGGAAATAATTTTGTTGCTTCCAAAATGTGTGAACATACGATTGTACGAGACAATATCACCATCGATATCAGGAAAAAACAAAACCGAACCTCCGTTTGCAATATATTTTTCAATTTCCTGCAACAAACCCGATGGCAGGTTTTTAAGCTTGCTTAAAATTATTAAATGAAAACCGGAAAAGCGTGAAAAATTAATATTATTTTCGGCATTATGCACGATATTAAAATAATCATCGTTAGAAAAAAGTGCCTTTACAAATCTGTTTTCTGCCTTAGCCGAGATAGATAAAATATTCAGTATTTCGGCAACTTCGTAACTGAAATAGAAAATATTATCGTAGGTTACAGGATAATCAGAAATTTCGATCCTTCCGTTTATAGTTCCCTTGTGGGTGTTGGTATATGACAGTTTTACAACTTCTTCCGATCGGGCATTTATTGTAAAACTACCGAGATATTTCAGACTGTCGTTTATAAAAAGTTTAATTTGTGTATTATTGTAAATCTCATTAGAGTTATTCACTATTCTTGCAAAAAGCTCTTCGGCACGGTTATATTTCCTACCTGGCGACTCGAACCAGCATGAGTCGATAAACATATTATTGCTCTGTTGTGTCGAAAGCGGAACGAGTACGGCATCCTGGTTCTCGTAATTTTTCAGATTTGCAAAATCGTTTGTCGATTTCTGAAAATCGGACAAAATAAACATGCGGTTGTATTGCTGACCATCATTTTTATTTTTGGTAAAATCGCTTATTCTGTCGGTTACTTCGCTTAAATTACGGGCTGTGGGGCTAAGTTCCAATTCGCTAATAAATTCCAGCAATTGATTTCGGTTAACATAGCGGCTGTGCTTATTCCGAAAATCGTTGGTTAAGAGCATGAAACGAGTATCGGGCCTGAAAGCATCCGATATTTGCGGGACTTTGCTTTTTGCCATTTCAAAAATATTCCCAAATTTATTTTTTGCATCCATGCTGAAAGAATTATCAATATAGATGGAAACAATTTCTTCGGAATTTGCATCAACATCGCCAGACACGGGAATATATGGACGGGCAAAAGCCAACACCATAGCAGCCACGACAAAAATTCGGGCCAGTAAAATAAGGAAATGCTTGAGTTGTGATTTGGCTTTGGTCTCCTTTTTAATATTCCGCAAATATTTTACACTGCTGAAAAGCACGGTTTTGTGCCGCCTGAAATTAAAAAGATGGATTATTACCGGAATGGCTATGGCCGCCAGAGCAAATAAAAATGTAGGGTATAGAAAACTCATGTTATTTCTTAATCAATATTGTAAAATAAAACCTGCGCGAAAGTACAACCCGGCAGGTTGATTTGCAAGAACCACGGACAATAAAAAGCGATAAACCAATCCGGCCCCAAAAAGGAAAAATCATGCCCCGGGTTTACAGCAAGCAGGAAATGCAAAAAATAATACTTGCAACACATTTACCGGAGAGTAGTGTAGATATTAGAATAACACAAACATTTCCCGGACATGAATCGACAAAAACAACCGGGATTTATACCCATATCTCAAAGAAACACCTCGGTAGCATAAAAAATCCTTTAGACGGATTGGATGTTTGATAATAATTTGCACCTTTACAAAATGTAAATAACAATCTTATGAAAACAAAGCAATTAAGATATTTAGCAACCAAACGCACACAACGAGACATGACAATGCCGAAGGGCGAAATATTTGTAAGTGTACATTAAATATCTATGAGTTGGGCTTAATTGGTCAGGATGGCGGTAAGTAAGAAAATTTCATAATTTTGTGGTAAAAGTTTATATTTGAATAAAAAGATAAAGGTGAATTTCAGAACAACAGAAAGATTTCATAGACCAAATAGAACCATTAAATATTGAAGCAAGGTATCCATCGCATAAAGAACGATTGATTAGAAGTTTGACAGAATCAAAGTGTTTGGAAATTATCAAAAAAATAAAAGAAGTGCAAACATGGATAAAAGTGAAGCTATAAGTAAAGTGAAGGCATATAGAATGTTATTAAAAGAGCATTTTAACATGTATGAAGTATATCTTTTTGGGTCATATGCGAAAGATACATATAATGAGGATAGTGATATTGATGTTGCGATTGTTGTTGACCAAGTTGATGGTGATTATTTCACTGTTAACCCTCTGCTATGGAAAGTAAGAAGGCAAATAGACGACAGAATAGAACCTATACTTATTGAGAGAAAATATGATGAAGGAAATTTTCTTGATGAAGTGAAGAAGAGTGGAATAGAAATAGTTTGACAATAACAACAACTAAGCACAACAAAAAATATGGTGCATTTGGCAGGTAGTGCTATCCCGAAAGTTTTCGGGAGAAGATAATAGCAATAAATAAATATAGTAGTAATCCCGATAGCTATCGGAAGAAAGTTTAGAATGCTAAATGCCAAACGCATCATATTCAAACCGTTATGCTTAATGGCAGAAAAACTATATGTTTAAAAACAAATTACTAAAAATTTGGAATTTTAATTTACCTTTGGAGTTATGAATAACAAAAACTTATTACAATCACAGCATTTAATAAACAGAAACTAATTCAACTCAATATACATTAAATTAAAAAGTATGAAAATTAAAACAGTTTTACTAATAACGATGTTTGTTGCCGCGGGATTCCTGCTATCTGCACAGGGATTAAAGGTTGAGCCGGGCACATGCATTAAAGTGGAAACAGGCACCACGCTGGACATCTCCGGTGGTGGCGACCTGACCCTTAAATCCGATGCCACAGGCGATGCTTCGCTTATCGACCTGGGAAGTGTAAGCTACACCGGTGGTGGCGAGGCCAATGTGGAACGTTACCTGTCAAATGGCACATGGCATCTTATATCTTCGCCTATTGTCGGTGCAGAATCAGGCATGTTCACAGGCGACTACCTGCAGTACCACACCGAGTCGAGCAACCTCTATACCGATGTTACTTCCACCACCTACGGGCTTGTGCCCATGAAAGGCTACTCGCTGTGGTCGATGCAAGCTGCCCCCCCGAGCAACACAACCGAGCTTTTCGAGGGTGTTACCAACACCGGCAGCCAGGCATTTAATTTCACAAAAGCCGGAGATGGTTACAACCTTATGGGAAACCCTTACCCCTCGGTCATCGACTGGGACGAAGTAACAATCCCGGCAAACCTGAACGGAAGTTTTCAACTTTGGGACCCAAGCACCGGTGTTTATAAATATTACCAGAAAACCGGCGGACCAGGAAACACTACCTCACAATATATTCCTTCGGGACAGGGATTTTTTACCTGGGCAACAGGTACGGGTACTTTTACCCTCGACAACACAGTGCGTACACAGGCAAGCCAATCTTTTTACAAAAACACCAACACAACCAACACCATGCTGGTGCTAAAAGTTACCGGAAACAGCATAACCACACAAACGGCCATAGGTTTTAACCAGGTGGCCACACCTCAAATCGACAGGCTTTTTGATGTGCCCATGATCGTTTCGGGCTACCCCGATGTGCCCAACCTGTATTCTTTTTCCGAAGGCAAAGAGATGGCCATCAACACGCTGCCATCTATACTAGGCTACGAAACCATCCCTGTTTCTTTCCATGCAGGCACTACGGGCAACTATAGCATCCTGGCAAGCGAACTCCAATCCATCCCCGCAGAAGTGCCCGTTTACCTCGAAGATGTGGCACTGAACCATATCCATGATTTGCGCCTCGATCCCGGATACTCTTTTGCCTATACAAGTGGCGCGATAAAGGAATTCAAAGTTCATTTCGAAAACCTGATCACAGAAATTGAAGAAACTGAAACCTTACAGGTATTGTGTTACACGGCAAACGAAATGCTGCATGTTAAATTCCTCACAAAGGGTACGGAAAGCGAAAGCATACAAGCAAACATCAGGGCTTACGACATTACCGGCAAGCAACTACTTGACGTACACACTACACAAACCGACAATGCGCTTCCCTTTAACTACAAGCAATCGGTTTACCTGATACACATCAGTGCGGGCAATATGTCCTATTCAACCAAAGTATTTAACCGCTAAAAACAGAAAAAATGAAAAATATAATATACGGTTTACTGACAGCGATAATATTCGCATTTTCAATTTCAGCTTTTGCCCAAACCCCACCTCCACCAAACGGCGGCGATGATGCCGGAAGCGGCAACACGCCCGTTGGCGGTGGCGCACCAATAGCCGGAGGCGTAGGTATTTTGCTGGCCCTGGGCGCAGCTTATGGTTTTAAAAAAGTTTATCAATTTAATAAAAACGAAAATGAATAATCACATAAACCTTAAAAACTTAACAAATATGAAAACATTAAAAACAGTATTCCTCGCAATTGCAATTTTAGCAAGTTACACGATTAACGCACAGGTAGCAGTAACAACCGATGGCAGCAGTGCCGATGGCTCGGCAATGCTTGATGTAAAATCAACCAGTAAAGGTTTTTTGGCACCGCGAATGACAGCTGCAGAACGAGCAAATATCTCATCACCTGCAACAGGTTTATTAGTTTATCAAACAGATGGCACAGCCGGGTACTACTATAATAGTGGCACAGCCGGAAGTCCTTCATGGATTCAGCTTTCCGCCAGTCAATTAAGCCAGGGTAAGATTTACATAGGTAATGGGGATGGTATTGCGACAGAGTATGCCGTGAGTGGTGATGTAACATTAAGCGAGACAGGTACAACAGAAATTGGCTCCGGTAAAGTTACAAACGATATGTTATCCGGTTCCATTTCAAATGATAAATTAGCCGGATCAATTTCATCTGATAAATTAGCAGGTGGAATAAGCAATTGGCAATTAGCTGGTAGTATATCGGATGACAAGTTAGAAACAATTAGTTCTGCAGACAAGGTTGCTCAATCTGCTATACAATATGGTACCTATATGATAACTTCTGATGGAACCAGTGGACAAGTCTGGACAAGCGATGGCAGTGATGCCGGTGTATGGGAAAATTCATCCGAAGCCACACAATGGACTACAAGTGGAAGCGATATTTACTACAATTCCGGCAACGTAGGCATTGGAACTACTACACCAGGTGAAAAACTAATGGTTAATGGTACTTTAGGAATAATAGGCAGAAAGGATATTGCTCTTGGTAATGCAAATACTACCACTGGACTAAGATGGTTGCTTAAGACTGATTTTGATGCTGAAAGTACTGGAGATGTTGGTACTTCATTACTTTTTAATAGCCGACATGACAATGGGACTTCTTTTAAGAATGTGCTTTTTCTTCAAAGAGATGGCAATGTAGGCATCGGGACGACGGGGCCAGATGGTCTGTTAGAACTTGAAAAAGAAGGTGGTGCTGGTGCTGGACCAGTGCTAATTTTAGATAATCAGGCATATACTGGTGACGCAGGAGCTACAAACGAAATTAGATTTCAAGGAGCTGTTGATACTAGATACGCAAATATTTTGACTACTATAGTAGGCGATTATGGAGCGCCAGATCGATTGTCACTTGGTATAACAGATATTTCTGATGTTTATAGTGAGGTTCTGTCGATTCAATACACCGGCAACGTTGGTATTGGAACAACTACACCAGGCTATCGATTAGAAGTTGTGGATAATACTACAGATTTTGTTATGGGTATCAAAAATAATAATGGCACATCAGGTGGTGATGGGGTTCAGATTACTGCTGGTTCGAACACTGCTTCTGGTGCTAAATTTCTAGTTTTTTCCAGGCCTGACGGCACAGAAATTGGTAGCATATCCCAAAGCGGTGCATCAACAGTTTCCTATAATACCTCTTCCGATCGTCGCCTAAAAAACAACATCGTAAACACCCACTTTGGTATAGCCGATTTGATGAAGATACAAGTACGCGATTATGTGTACAAATCCGATGCAAACAACACCCCAGTAACGGGTTTTATTGCACAAGAACTATATGAAATTTTCCCCAATGCGGTAACCAAACCAGCCAACGAAGAAGATATGTGGAGTGTGGATTATGGCAAAGTAACGCCATTGCTTACCAAAGCTATCCA
>JAYENH010000939.1:0-1508 GCA_034721995.1 Bacteroidota bacterium | reverse complement strand
AGTTTGGAACCATAAACTCTGTATATTGAAAAAGCTTGCCGGATTTCAGGCAGGCTTTTTTTTACCACCCCGAGGCCAGCACATCGGCCAAATGAATAATTTTTATCGGAAGCTTTTGTTTTTTCGAATACGACTCGATATTTAACAAACAGGACGACTCTGTGGAAACAATATATTCTGCACCGGTATCCAATGCGTATTCCACCTTTTGCTCTACCATAGCCGACGAAATGTGTTTATGCTTTACCGAAAACGTACCACCAAATCCGCAACAAACATCGCTTGCTTCCATTTCGACAAGCTCCAGCCCTTCAACATTTGAAAGCAATTTTCGGGGTTCTTCTTTTATTCCATACTCACGCAAAGCCGAGCAGGCATCGTGGTAAGTTACCTTGTGCCTGAAGGTAGCCCCAAAATCGGTGTAATTAATATGGTTAACCAGAAAATCGCTAAACTCAAAAAGCCGTGGTTTTACAAATTGGTCAAACTTACGAGCTTCCTTCTCATTCAGTATTTCTGCATAATAATTTTTAATAAAGCCTACACACGAAGCCGATGGCCCTACAATTAAGTTTGTCCCATCAAAATCGTTAATAAATTTTTCTGCCAGCTCGCGGGTAGTGTCCCAATAACCGGAATTGAAAGATGGTTGCCCACAACAAGTTTGGTTTGGGTTATAACTAACTTCCACACCGGCTTTCTCTAAAACCTTCACAACATTAAAAGCCGTATCGGGATAAAGATGATCTATAAAACATGGAATAAACAAATCGACAACCATAATTTAAAATATTTATTGTTGCGGCAAAAGTAGGATAAATGATGATTGAAAAAGCAGTCGAAATGTTTCGTTTTTTCGGGGGGAATAATTGGTACACCCTGACAGGTCTTTCAGATGCTGCAGGTGTGCGGAGGCAAATTTTGTAAGTACATATAAGCATTTTAACTGTTGAAAAAAATAACTTTAAAAATTGAATAAAACAAAAAATATTTCTTAATTTTGAAAACAATATTACATAGAATTAATGTTGAATGAAATATTCACCATAACATTTAACAAAAAACCATGCAAGACAAAGCAATCGCACACATCGGCCACTGGCAACTGAACCAGAAGAAAGGACTGGAAAAGGGAGGTTTGGCTGTTGAGGATATGTTCATCTATTTTGGTATTATTACAAATTCAATTGTATTACAATAAAGATGTGTTGAAAAGTTTTTTTAATTATAAACATCTACAAATCTATAATATTAAAATTTATTATATCTTTGCATCATCGTTCTTTTCTTTTTGTAAATATTAAAACTTGACCATAAATTAGTTATGTGTAAAATATTAAAATTTGAATGTCAAAAGTTTTCTATGTTAATAGAGATTGAAACATATTGTAGATATGTAGATGCAATAATCGCATTCTTCCAATACAACAAGGATTGAATAAAAAGAGTCGGTCCGCCAACCGACTCTTTAATAATTAACAGTACAAAGTACCATAAAAAATGAGAAA
>JAYENH010000938.1:0-1509 GCA_034721995.1 Bacteroidota bacterium | reverse complement strand
TATTATAGAATAGTTAATTCATGCGTTTGCCCTGCCGGTAGGAGCGACATATTGGGCAAAGTCGAATCTTATTGGCAAGAGAACCAGGACTGACATGACCTGCTATTCTTAAATTCACGAATAAAAAGTGTAAACTGAGAAATGAAAAATCCCTCAATTATTCTCCAATAATCTCACCTGCCCAAAGCTTATCTAAAAATATTTTCCACGGCAAAATCATAAAATCTCCCATTTTCCTTGGGGAAGGATCATTGCTAATAAGGATCAGCTTTTTTACCTGATATTCTTCAGCAAAACTTTTTAAGCCTTTCAAATGGCGGCTATTAGCTTGCCTTGTCGATTTTACTTCTATTGCAATTTCATGGTCGCCAAGTACAAAGTCAATCTCTATTTGTGAGGTAGTTCTCCAGTAGCAAATAGGATAATTTATGCCGGAATAACTGCTATGTGCATATAACTACCAATATAGGCAGAGATTAATTTCTCAGGTCTTTTTGACAAATAATGTCTTGGTAATAATCCATGATTCAAGGCTCGGTTTAAATCAAAATCTGGAATTTCCCGGCTAATAAGTGGATATAGCTCATAACGTAATGCCCTGCCTCCAAGTAAGTTTGCTCCTGATCTTAAAATCTTTCGCGGGCTTGACACACTTAGTATAAACCGGATATTTTTGTTGGTTATCATCCAGTGTACTTCGTTTAACAAAGCCGGAATACGCTGAATTTCATCGATAATTACAGGTTTGCGTTGTATTTCATCAATGCAAATAAGTTTCTCTTTATTATTGTTGAAAAACCATTCTGCATCGTCAAGTTTTCGTAAATCCGAAGGAAGTTCAAGATCGATGTAAACAGTTTTTGAATTATTTCCATTTCTATAAGACGTTTGTAATACATATTGAAAATATTTTACCGTGCAGATTTAAAAACTGTTTTTAATTTTACACGGTAAAAAATATGGCTTGTATTTCTATTATCCTTTTATGAATTTATCGCCGAGACGGTAACGGGCGGAAAGGCCGAATGATATGGCATCGAAACCAAGTGTGGAAATTTGGGCATAAAAGTATTTCCAGATAAATACTGAGATTCCGGCATTTATTTTTTCTGTGTCGTATTCGGCAAGAAAACCGAAATTTTTATAGGCTATTGAGAAACCGGTAAATATTCCGGTGAGGTGGGTTTGGTTATTATTTGAATCGTCCCGAAAAAGTTTGGTCTTTTCCCATATTTCATTCTGAATATCGAAGCCATAACCAAGATGGGTATCAACGTACCAATCTTTTTTAAAGTTGAATTTTTTAGACCCGACAAAATATACGGCTCCCTGGCGGGTATTCGAGCTTATCGGATCGTGGATACCTAATGCCAAAGCCGGCATATATTTCTTTTCTTTCATCAAAAGAAAACGAACTTTATAACTGCGATCGCCAATGCCCCACCATTGATCATAAGGTCTGATAAGTGTGGCACTTGCCTCAAAAAATGGCAAAAACATCAGGCTAAA
>JAYENH010000937.1:0-6954 GCA_034721995.1 Bacteroidota bacterium | reverse complement strand
TTGGTCCCAGGTTTGGAGTAAAAACAATTGTAGGATTCATACTTACTTCCATTTTTATGGATGTTCTAACTTATTTTGTTGGAGAACAAGATCCACTTGGACTTGGCGAACAGATTTTACTTTCATGTATATTTGGTGGTGTGCTGGTAGGTTTTGGACTTGGATTGATATTCAAATCAAAAGCCACATCGGGAGGTTCCGATATTATTGCAATGATTTTTGCAAAATACACTGGTATTCCACTTGGTCAACTACTTATTTATGTCGACTCTGTTATTGTTTTATTAGGTTTGTTGGTTTTTAAAGATTGGAAAGTCCCACTTTATTCATGGATAATAATTTTCATTACAGGAAAAGTAATTGATGTTACACTGCAAGGTGTGAGCTACGATAAAGCTTTATTTATTATTTCGGATAAAATAGATGTTATTGGTGAAAAAATAAAAACTGATATAAATAGGGGAGGAACAATATTTACCGGACATGGAATATTTCAAAGCAACGAGAAGCAAATGATTTACACTGTAGTAACACGTCGCGAGCTTGGAATATTAAAGGATTTTATACGACGAATTGATCCTAAAGCATTTATGTCGGTTATCAATGCAAACGAAATTTTGGGCAATGGCTTCAAGTCCCTTGATGATGACGATTGATAATTTGACAGATACAGTATATTGTAAGCGGCAAGTCCCCCAAAAACTTATCAACAGGTAACCATTGATAACTCCTCCGAATTTTTTCAATAATGTATTTGCTTAATCGGATTATTATCACGTAATTTGCGGACTAATTTTTTAACAAAAAACAATCTTTGATAAAGAGTAAAAACTAACACAATGTCAAGAGTTTGCGAAATAACAGGAAAGAAGGCAATGGTTGGAAACAACGTTTCCCATTCACTAAAACGGACTAAAAGGAAATTTCAACCAAACCTATTTAGTAAAAAATTATTTCTGGCGGAAGAAAATCGCTGGGTTTCATTAAAAGTTTCGGCTGCAGGTTTAAGGCTTATCGACAAAAAAGGACTGAATACAGCATTAAAAGAAGCAGTAGGAAAAGGATTTATCACCAAATATTAAAAAGGTAGGCAATGGCAAAGAAAGGAAAAGGTAATAGGGTTCAGGTAATAATGGAATGTACCGAGCACAAGAATAGTGGTTTACCGGGGATGTCGAGGTATATTACAACCAAAAACAGGAAAAACACACCCGATAGACTTGAAAGGAAAAAATATAATCCTGTTTTAAAGAAAGTTACAGTTCATAAAGAAATTAAATAGAATTAGTTATGGCAAAGAAAGTAGTTGCAACACTAAAAACCGGTAAGGGTAGAGATTTTGTTAAAGTAATAAAAATGGCAAAATCGGAAAAAAACGGTTCTTACAGTTTCAAAGAAGAAATTGTACATAATGATCACGTAAAAGACTTTTTTAGTAAAAAATAGAAGTCTCAAAATATTTTAAAATATACAAAGGCTTTCTTCAATAATTGTTGGGGAAAGCTTTTTGTGTTTGCAAGATTTTTTGTATTTGTGTTATTCTGTACTCTCAAGTAATTAATAATTAAAATATGGCACTGTTTGGAATCTTCTCGAAAGAGAAAAAAAAGAACCTTGATAAAGGCCTTGAAAAAACAAAAGAAAGTGTTTTTAAAAAACTAAGTCGTCTTGTTGTCGGAAAATCACAAGTCGATGATGAAGTTTTAGACGAGCTGGAAGAAATTTTAATTACTTCTGATGTTGGTGTTGACACTACTTTGCGTATTATTGAGAGGATAGAGAAAAGGGTTGCGAAAGACAAATTTCTTGGCACATCGGAATTAAGCAAAATTTTAAAAGAGGAAATTGCCTCGCTGTTAGAAGAGAATAATTCAACAAATGCCGAACAATTATCTGTCGATACTGATGGAAATCCTTATGTAATAATGGTTGTGGGAGTAAATGGCGTTGGAAAAACTACTACAATTGGCAAGCTCGCATATCAGTTTAAACAGCAGGGGAAATCGGTATATCTCGGTGCTGCCGATACTTTTCGAGCTGCGGCAGTGGATCAATTGGTGATTTGGGCCGATAGGGTAGGAGTGCCAATTGTGAAACAAAAAATGGGTTCCGATCCTGCATCAGTGGCTTACGATACATTGGCTTCAGCAAAAAAAAACAATGCCGATGTGGTAATTATCGATACTGCCGGACGTTTGCATAACAAGAAAAACCTGATGAATGAGTTGTCTAAAATCAAATTGGTTATGAAAAAACTTATTCCAGATGCACCTCACGAAATTCTGCTAATACTTGATGGCTCGACCGGACAAAATGCTTTCGAGCAGGCCAAACAATTTACAAAAGCTACAGAAGTAAACGCCCTTGCCCTTACCAAACTTGATGGAACAGCAAAGGGAGGCGTAGTGATCGGCGTTTCAGATCAGTTTAAAATTCCGGTAAAATATATTGGAATAGGCGAAAAAATGCAGGATTTGCAAATATTCAGGAAAAAGGAATTTGTTGATTCGCTTTTTAATTAGATAGAAAGTATCTTAAAGAATGAAATCCCAAAAGAAAATAAATATAGTTACCTTAGGCTGTTCCAAAAACCTTGTCGATTCGGAAGTTTTATCCGGGCAACTTATTAAAAGTGGTGTAAAGCTTTTACATGATTCTAACGATCTTTCGGCCCGCACTGTAGTAATAAATACCTGTGGCTTTATTCAGGATGCAAAGCAGGAATCGATCGATACAATTATTGGTTTTGTAAATGAAAAAAAAGCCGGCAGAATCGACCACTTGTTTGTAATGGGTTGTTTATCGGAGCGATATAAAGAACAATTGCGCAAAGAAATTCCCGAAGTTGATGAATATTTTGGTGTAAATAACATACCCGAAATTATTGAAACCCTCAATGCCGACTATAGAAAAGAGCTAATAGGTGAGCGACATCTTACAAACCCCGGCCATTACGCTTATATTAAAATTTCGGAAGGCTGCGACCGTAACTGCAGCTTTTGTGCAATACCATTAATTCGGGGAAAGCATATTTCAAAATCGATTGAAGAAATAATATCCGAAGCAAAATACCTTGCCGGAATTGGGGTAAAAGAACTTATTCTGATAGCTCAGGATTTAACTTATTACGGAATAGATATTTACAAAAAGCAAGCATTAGCACAGTTGCTAACCGGACTGGATCAAATAGATGGTATTGAGTGGATACGTTTGCATTATGCCTATCCCACATCTTTTCCTGTCGATATTTTGCCGATAATGCGTAATAGTGCAAAAATTTGCAAATATTTAGATATACCTTTTCAACATATCAATTCAAAAGTTTTGAAAAATATGAAAAGGAATATTGACAAAAGGGAAACTCTTTTATTAATTGAAAAGCTGAAAGACGAAATACCCGCAATAGCTTTGCGAACAACTTTGTTGGTTGGATTTCCGGGCGAAACTGAAGATGATTTTGAAGAACTAAAGGATTTTGTTCGAGAAACCCGCTTCGACAGGCTTGGTGTTTTTACTTATTCGGAAGAAGAAGGAACCGATGCTGCCAAACTTGAAGACGATGTTCCTGAAGAAATAAAGCAACAACGGGCCGATGAGATTATGGAAATCCAGAGGGAAATCTCATTTCAGAAAAATGCCGAAAAAACAGGAAAAACATTCAAAGTTATTATTGATAGGAGGGAGGGCGAACATATAATTGGTCGTACCGAATTCGATTCTGTCGAAGTAGACAACGAAGTGGTAATTGCTGACAGGCAGGAATTAATAAAAATAGGCAAATTTTATAAAGTCGAAATTACAGAAGCAAGCGAGTACGATTTGATTGGAAGGATTGTTTAGGCTTCATTACTTATAAGTTTTTCATGAACCGCTAATTCTTTCTTTTGTTTTGCCTCTAATCCTAAAGGATGCAAAAGAAAGAATTAGCTACATTGCAGACCATAGTAGCACAACTTCCTTTTTAATCTTCCTGTAAATGGTAATACTATCAATCAACATTATATATATCTGCAATTTTTATTTCGAAATCGAATTGCTGGAAGATTATTATTTGTTCAGGTTTTTCATAATAACTGTATTCTATGCGATTTTTAAATTTCTCATACATTTCAATTTTTGTTTCGTTCTGAGAAATGAGCAGGTAATATTTTAATGAGGGCAATTTTAAGTAGTAATGTTTTTTAATGTTCCTGTCGTACAATTCTGTGCTGTCCGACAAAACTTCTATAACTATTACGGGCTTTCGTGCAATTGTATCTGCATTGTTCGATACGTTTTCTTTATCGCAGGTTACAATAATATCGGGGTAAACATAAAATTGGTTTTGCGCAAGTTCAAGCTTTACGTCGTTTATCAAAACGAGACAATTTTTTTTGTCCCAATAATCATAAAGTCTATTATAAGCCGATAAAGTAAGTAAATTATGCTTTATTGTTCCATCGGCCATATTATACACTTCGCCAAAATAAAAGTCATGTTTTTCGTGCGTTTCTTTTTCAAGTTTTAAATATTCCGAAAGCTTATAAAGTTTTTCTTTTTTTATTAGAGTATCCATTTTTTTAGAAATTAAATTCATTAAAATTACCAGAAAAAACAAAATTATGCAAGTGAAAAAAACCACAGTACGAACTCAGAAAAACACTTCCGAGACAAAGTTTGCTGCCGATGGTGCAAACCTGCCGGCATCAAGAATTCGCAATAATTTTTCTTTTTCAACTTTCCTGGAGGGAGTGTATCGACGTACACTTACCCTCGATTCTATTAATTTGTTTGAAGCTTTTGTTGCACTATGTAATATCGCACGCGCCAAGCTTTTCGCAAATATCGTCGGCAAAACCAATTCCTGCCTCGTGGTACAGGTTGTAGGCGGAATGAACTCCAAGGGATTTTAGTTGTGTTACTTCATCCTCGTATTTTGCTGTTGCTGCAATCATTCCGGTGTAATCAATTGCCTTTAGCCGCTCAATTGCAAACAGGTTCGACTGATGGTCTTCCATGCAAAGCATCACCAATTTAAGTTGCTGTATTGGCTTGGTTTTTACGTATTCCCAAAATTCGCTGTCGGTGGCATCGTCGTGAACTACATCGCGTCCCTGCTTTTTTTGATTTCTTACAATTTCTTCGTTATAATCGAGGGCAAGTACTTTTTGTCCGTAACGTTTTTTTAACTGATCGTAAGTTGCAGTCCCAAGTTTTCCCATTCCGAAAATCAAAATTTCAGCATTGCCGATATCAATGGTGCGATCATAAATCAATCGTTTGTCTAATTCAAACTTTAGGAGGTAATCTTTTAAGAAATCGTAAATTTTATGCGAATAAATATTTAGCGGCGACGAAACCATAAAACTTATGGCAAGCGAAACAGCAATTGTAACAAGCCATTCGTCCGACAACCACTGATTTTTGACCGCAACGGCAGCCACAATCAACCCAAACTCGCTGTAGTTGGCCAAAACCAACGAGGCATGCATCGAAGTACGGGCACGAAGCTGGAAGCGGGTAAAAACCAGAAAATACAAAAGGGTTTTCAGATTGATAAGAAATGCAAACAACAGGGCAACAATAATAACCTGCATATTGGGAATACCCGACATGCCTATTAAAAGGAAAAAACCAATCAGGAAAATATCTTTAAAATTGAGAAGACTATTTGCCAGCTCTTTACTTTTTGGATGGCCCGAAAGAATAATGCCTACTACAAGTGCGCCCAGGTCGGCCTTTAAACCGGCAAATTCAAAAAGTTCGGCACCAATAATCAGTGCTATAAAAAAGCCAAACAATATGAGCAATTCGCCATGTCCGATTTTATTAAGTACCCAAAACAATACCGGACGCAATATCAGCAAAGCAAAAGGAAGCCCTACAGCATACCAGTTTGGTGCTTTTCCGGCAGCAATAGCTATAAATATTACAGCAAATAAATCTTGTACAATCAGTACCCCAATCGAAACATTACCGTATAAAGAGTTTACTTCGGCTTTCTCTTCCAGTACTTTAACAGCAAAAACAGTACTCGAAAAACTAAATGCAAAAGCAATAAGCAAAGAAATTTTCCAGTCGAAACCGGAAAATAAACTCAGGCCAGAAAAACTTAAAGCCCATATAAATACCCCATACAGAAATGTTGTTAGAAATATATGTGTAGTTGCGCCTCCCCAGATTTCAGGCTTCAGGATATTTTTTATTTTCAGTTTTAGGCCAATAGTGAACAACAGCAAAGTAAGGCCTAACTCGGATGCGTTGCGGATAAACCCTCCCGGTTCGGCACCGAGGCCATTAAGCACAAAACCGGCTATCAGGTATCCCACAAGCGGTGGCAAACCAACCGACCGGACAGCAAAACCTAATACAAAAGCTATGGTTAACCAAAGTGGATCCATAAATGCAAATGTATATATTTAGTATCTTATTTAAAACTCTAAAATTTTGAACAGATGAAACATCCATAATTAATTTCAAATGTACAAGGAGATAATTAATTTCGTGTTTTTTGTGATTTTGTGGTTGAAATTTGACACAAGAAATATGCTTAAAATTCCCTAAATTTGTATTTTAATTAGAGTAAATGAATTATGTGAAATGGCAAAAATAAAAGAACTAAATCTGGGTGATTCTGATTTCAAGAATATTATTAAAAATGACAACTATTTTATTGATAAGTCCTTGTTTATAAAAGAAGTCATCAAAGTACAAAAAGCTGTTTTATTATTGCCACGTCCGCGCCGGTTTGGGAAAACCCTGAATTTGTCGATGCTGAAATATTTTTTTGATGTTAACGAACCGGAAAACGAAAAACTATTTACCGGCCTGAAAATATGGCAAACCGGAGATGACATCCTAAAACATTGCGGGAAATATCCGGTAATATATTTGAATTTCAAAGATGTAAAAACAAATACATGGGAGGATTGTTACGAATTATTAGCTTCAGAAATTGCAAATTTATATGAAAAA
>JAYENH010000936.1:0-6958 GCA_034721995.1 Bacteroidota bacterium | reverse complement strand
GTTCTTTTTTCGATAAAGTATATCTTTTCATCCAAACAAATATTTAATCATTCGCTCATTAACAGCTAAAATTAGAGACGATAAAGGAAACTTGCAAATTATAAGGCTATTACTTTTTGCCATTTTGTTTGTTGAACTTTTTGATATAATTATCAAGAGCCATAGTCATTGAGGGTGATTGCGGGTTTGGTGCCTGAATGTCAATCCTAAGTCCCATTTCTTTTGCAGCTTTTGCAGTGGAGGGGCCAAAAACTGCTATTTTGGTTGAATGTTGATTGAAACTGGGAAAGTTCTTAAATAATGATTGGATCCCCGATGGACTAAAAAACACCAAAATATCGTAATAGACATTTTGAAGGTCAGACAAATCGCTTATTACAGTTTTGTAAAGTATTGCTTTTGAGTATTTAAAATTATTCTGCTCAAGTTTTAGAGGGATTTCCGGTTTATGCTTATCAGACAATGGTACAAAAAATTTCTCTTCTTGATGTTTCTTTAAAAGAACAATCAAATCGTCGAAGCGGCGTTCGCCAAATAACACTTTTCTTTTTCTATAGTTGATATATTTTTGAAGATAAAAAGCTGTTGATTCTGAAATACAGAAATACTTTATTCTCTCATCAATGGAAACCCTCATTTCTTCGCACATCCTAAAATAATTATCAATAGCAGTGCGACTTGTGAAAATTACTGCTGAATGTTCATTTATTCTGATTTTGCTTTTTCTGAATTCTCTTGCATGAATTTCTTCAACATGAATAAAGGGGCGAAAATCAATTTTGAGTTTCAGCTTTTTTGCTAAATCGAAATAAGGAGATCTCTCCGAATCTGGCCGTGGTTGCGAAACTAATATCGTCCTTATTTTCAAGGTTATTTTTATTTAGTTACTCCGAAATGCCTGTATTGATTAAAAAAATGAAAAACAAAACTTATATATTATAATAACAGGCGCAATTTCAAGGGCGCAAAGATATAAAATCGAATATAATACCGATGAAATATTCATTATAAATAATTGTAAACTTCGTAACACCTGAAGTAAATAGAGTAAGATAAAGGCTGTAAGCCCTCCGTAAATAAGCCAAATAACATAGTTGTCGGCAATAAAAGGAATAGTAATTATAAACGGCAGTAAAACCAATCCTGTTAAGCGGTTTATCACAAACCAGATATATATTGTTTCGTCGGCAACATGCTGAATTTGAAACAAAAATGCAATAAATTTGTAAATAAGTATCTTAAGCAAATACAAAATTATTAGAACCAAAAGAAGTATTGAAAAAATATAAAAGCCCGAAAACCTGGGAATCCCAACCTGATAGTATTCTAAAATTTGACTGATGAATAAAGCAAGGTTGATGAAAAAAACGAAATTCAACATTAAATAAATGCGTTGCGACAGAAAGTTTTGCTCTCCAAACAATCGTTTAGAATCGCGGATACTAAGTGCGGCTTTCCTATTGTTGATCAATAGTTTCCGGTAGCGCATCCTTATCCAACCAATACTTATCAACACAAATAGTAAAATACCAATCATCCAGTCGTGCGATTGCCATGTTTTGTTAAATGCAATCGGATTCTGCCAATCGGATTTGGATTCTGTAGTGAGTGTTTCGTTAACTTCTTGTGCCTGCCTGGTATCGGTTTCTACAATTGAATCGAAAGAAAATGTTTGTTCAATCTCTTGCGTTCTTGTTGTATCTTGCTCAACTGCAATATTTTCTCTTATTAGTTTTTTGCCCGATAAGGATTTTTTAAAATCTAAAATCTTTTTGTAAGCCAAATCGGTTTTTTCTGTTTTCTTTTGAGACTTTTGCTGTAAAGTTGTTTTAACAGGAGTTACTTTTTCCAATGCAGTATCTTGTCCGGTTATATTAACCGAATCAGTTTTGCTTGTTGAAAATTGGTACACCGGCTGTGCATCCCTTCTAAGAAGGGTACTTACAGTAGTATCTCTAAACTGTGGATATATACTTTCAATCTTCATATTACCGTTGCGGTTTGTGAGTGCAAAATTAGTTGAAATACTGCTATTTTACATACCTTTGTGCCATTAATTTTAAACAGGAACATGATTACACAAGAGCAGATAAAGGAAATCTTAAAACGCGAACAAGCGTTATGGAGGCATCTTTGACATAGATAATAAGCTGATACAAATTGAAGAAGAAGAAATAAAAACTACAGCACCCGATTTTTGGGACAATCCTAAAAAGGCCGAAGAGCAATTAAAATTTATTAATTCAATTAAAAAATGGACAATTGCTTATCAGGAAGTAAAAACCAGCATTGAAGACTTTCAGGTTTTGTACGATTTTTTTAAAGAAGGCGAATCGACCGAGGAAGAACTTGATAAACAATACAAACAATGTATTTCTGCCGTCGAAGATCTTGAGTTGAAAAATATGTTGCGTAACCAGGAAGACCAGTTTAGTGCAATAGTTAAAATCAATTCGGGTGCAGGTGGTACCGAAAGCTTAGACTGGACCGACATGCTCATGAGGATGTACATTCGATGGGGCGAAAAAAACTCCTATAAGATAAAGGAAATAAACTTTCAGGCAGGCGATGAAGTTGGAGTAAAATCTGTTACGCTCGAATTTGAAGGCGATCAGGCTTACGGTTATATGAAAAGCGAAAGTGGGATTCACCGCTTGGTGAGATTATCGCCATTCGATGCCAACCACAAAAGGCATACTACATTTGCCTCGGTTTTTGTGTCCCCGTCAATCGACGACAGCATTAAAATTGAAATAAACCCGGCAGATATTACCTGGGAAACCTTTCGTTCGGGTGGGGCAGGAGGCCAAAACGTAAATAAAGTAGAAACAGGAGTGCGGGTCAGGCATCAACCATCGGGAATTATTGTAGAGAATACAGAATCGCGTTCGCAACTAAAAAATAAGGAAAATGCCTTGCGCATACTGAAATCGCATTTGTACGAGCTGGAATTGCGAAAACGACAGGACCAGCAAGCCGTGATCGAAGGACAAAAAAAGAAAATTGAATGGGGCAGCCAAATCCGAAGTTATGTAATGCACCCCTACAAATTGGTAAAAGACCTTCGTACAAACTACGAAACCGGTAATGTGCAATCAGTAATGGATGGCAATATCGACGGTTTTATTAAAGCCTACCTGATGGAATTTGGCGGGGACACACAAAAATAATTTTTGATTAATTCTGTTTGCTCTTCGGTTTTTTACCAAGTTATTTCCTTCCGTTAGTTTGTTATGGTGTAAGGTTCAATGGTTGTTCAATTCCGTCTTCGCCTTTTTTGTCACCACGAAGATAGCGGTAGCGTTTGCGGGCTTCCACAACAAATATACTTCCAGGGTATTCGGTAATCAGCTTTTTGTAATATTCCATTGCTTGTTCAGGCTCATTCTGGTTAAAATCTGTAATTGAGGCAAGCTGGAAGAGGGCATTGTCGCCAAGAATGTCATTGCCATATACATCTACAACCAATTTGAAGTTTTCGATTGCCAATTCGTAATTCTTATTATTTAGTGCAATTTCGCCTTTTTTATAAACTATTTCGTCCGAAAGGGAATGGTAAGGAAAAGCTTTCATTAATGAATCGAAAGTTGCGAGTGCTATCTTATTTTTATTTTGATAGATCAACAAATCGGCACGCGCAAACATCATCATTGCGGTTTCGGAAGTATCAAGGGCAGTATTGTCGTTTATCAGGCTTGCAAGATGAAAGGCATCGTTGGCAATCAATTTCGATGTGCTTGCTTTTAAAACATCAAGCTGAGCTTGTGCCCACATAAAATCTCCTGCATAATATGCCAGGCGGGCTTTACGGAATTTAGCTTCGTGCCCGATTGGATTTTCTTCGTTATCTTTTTCAACCTGGCCAAACAAAAGCGCAGCTTCCCAAATTTCGCCATCGAACAAAAGAATATCGGCCAATTCTAATTTACTGATCTGCAACAGATCACGTTTTACGCCTTTCATTTCAATAATTTTTTGAATCGACTTTTTGGCTTCGCTTGTTTTATCAAGGTAAAAAGCCCTGATATGTGCAAGATCTAACATTAGTCCGGCGGTTTCGGGTCCGTTACCGAAATCATCAATTACATCCTGGAATAAAATTTCAAGTTCTCCCATTTCGGCAGCACCTGTATTATTTTGCCTGATATACAATTGATAACTTACCCCGAGCAAAGCTGTTTTTGCCTGAAAATAATTTGGCGAAGATTTCCCTTTCGCTGCTACATACTCGAATATTTCGGCTGCTACATCAAGTTCGTCGTTCGATTTTGCCATATTGCCCAGGGACATAATTCGTTTGCCATCTTCCTGTTTGCGTTTGTCGATAGCCCTGGCCTGGTAAAATGCTTTTTTAAATTCTTTTTTCTGAATGTATAACCAGATCAGCAATTCGTTATAAATTATTATATTGGGATTTGCCTGTATCCTTTTTACAAGTCCATCTTTTATCATATTGTACACATCGTCGTCAACATCAATATACATAGCCGATTTTAAACGATTTTTAACATACTTTAAATTGTTTGGGTTGTCTTGCATCCAATTCAGGTATTCATCAATCATTGCCACGTATTCCCGCTCCATTAAATAAACATTGGCCAGGTCGTTGCGAAACAAAGTGTTGTCGTGTAATAAGCTGCGGCCATTAAGCAATACTTCTTTTGCATAAGTATATTTTCTTTTACTCCTGAAACTGCTTGCCAACCTGATTACCTGATTACGATTGTCAGACATATTTTTTATTGCCTGATTGTATTTGTCTTCGGCTTTTTTAACATCGCCCTGCATTTCGTATATGTAGCCCAATTCAACAAGGTTCGACAATTCTTTCGCGTTTTTTCTGATCTCCTTTTTTATAACTTTTTCGGCCAGATCGTATTCTTGCAATTCCGACAAGCAACGCAGGTACATACTGTAATACGACTGTCCCGAGCGCGAATTCTCGTACATGTATTTGAATATTACAATAGCTTTATCGAATTCTTTATTGCGATAATATTCGTGAGCGAGTTTACTGTCGTTGAATTTTGGTTGTGCAAAGCCCGAAACAAGCAGACCCAGCATCAGGATTAATATAATAAATGCTTTTTTCATAAATGTTTTTATTCAAGGGTACAAAAATAGTAATTATATGTGTCTGTAATAAATATTTGTGTGTACACGGTAGTTGCCGACAGACAAGTAAGAAAGCGTCAAGAATAAGACATGCTCAACTTGCAAGTCTGTCATTTAAAAAAGTAAATTCCAGGCTTTCAAGTTGAGCATAACCTGCCTAAGCCGAAGCGGCTTTGCGCAGACAGATGCAGTTAATGGCGTTTTTTGACCACTAAATAACAATATTTATAATCCGCTTAGGAACAACTATCACCTTTTTGGGGGCTTTACCATCTAACCAACGTTGTGCCGGTTCTGCTTTTAAAACTTCCTTTTCCATTTCATCTTTTGGCATATCTAAAGGAAATTCAATTTTAAAACGCATTTTTCCATTGAACGAAACCGGATATTCAAAAATACTTTCGACTAAATATGATGGTTCAAATACAGGAAAGTTTGTCTTTGTAATGCTTTCTGTACGTCCTGCAAGTTGCCAAAGTTCCTCGGAAATATGAGGCGCAAAGGGGCTTAATAAAATCAATAGAGGTTCTAATATTTGTCTTTTATTACATTTCAGGTTACCGAGTTCGTTCACACAAATCATAAAAGCACTTACCGATGTGTTGAAAGAAAACCTCTCAATATCCTCAGTAATTTTCTTTATTGTTTTGTGCAGGGTTTTAAATTCTGCTTTGCCGGGAGTTGCATTGCTTAATTCAAATTCGTTATTTGTATTGAAAAACAACCTCCATAATTTCCGTAAAAATTTATATACACCATCAATCCCATGTGTATCCCAGGGTTTAGATTGCTCCAGCGGGCCAAGGAACATTTCGTACAAACGTAAAGTATCTGCCCCATACTGTTCAGTAATATCATCGGGATTTACTACATTATAATACCGTTTCGACATTTTTTCGACAGCATGGCCACATTTGTATTGCCCATCTTCGTTTAATTCAAATTCGGCATTTTTAAATTCAGGCCGCCAATTTTTAAAAGCTTCAATATCGAGAATATCATTTTCGACCATGCCAACATCCACATGCAGGGGCGTAGTTTCGTATTTGCTTGTGTTTTCAGTAGTTGTGAATTTATTCGTATCCTTTATTCTGTAAACAAGGTTCGACCTGCCCTGGATCATTCCCTGGTTTATCATCTTTTTAAAAGGCTCGTCTTCGCAGATAACTCCCAAATCGAACAGGAATTTATTCCAAAATCGCGAATAAATTAAATGTCCGGTGGCATGTTCGGCCCCGCCAAAATATAAATCGACATTGCGCCAGTATTCGTTCGGCTCTTTCGATACCAGGCCATCGTTTTTCTTTGGATCCATGTAGCGGTACATGTAGGCCGACGAACCTGCAAAACCAGGCATCGTACTTAATTCATAATGATTTCCTTCGGCAGTTTGCCAATTATGGGCACGGCCCAAAGGAGGCTGGCCATCTTCGGTGGGCAGGTATTTATCTACTTCGGGTAATTTTAAGGGGAGCTTATCCTCATCAAGAACATAAGGAATATCATTTTTGAAAAAAACAGGAAACGGCTCGCCCCAATATCTTTGCCGGCTAAAAATAGCATCGCGCAAACGATAGTTGATTTTTCCTTTTCCTATCCCTTTCTTTTCTAATAGCTTGATGCTTTCGTTTATCCCGTCGGCTACCGGCAATCCGTTAATCAAACCGGAATTTATCATAATGCCTTCTTTTGCGTCGTACGAGTCGTTCCATGTTGCAGTATCCGATGGTTCTTCGTTTTCTTGTTTTACCACCTGAATAATGGGAATCGCAAAATGTCGGGCAAATTTAAAATCACGACTGTCGTGGCCTGGCACAGCCATAATTGCTCCTGTCCCGTATCC
>JAYENH010000935.1:0-1516 GCA_034721995.1 Bacteroidota bacterium | reverse complement strand
CAGGCCACCCATGCTCGACCCAATTATCAACGCTTGCTTGGAGTAGCTAACCGAATCGTTGATAAGTTGAATGAGTTTCATTACCAAAAAGGCATTTCGCTGGACATAAGTAACCGGATCGTCGAAATTTAAAATTATTGCATCGAAACCCAACGAAACTAAGTCTTCAAGAAGATTTTCCTGGTTTATAAAATCGTAAAGCTCGGGCCAGTTGTACTCATCGTAAATATCAAACCCCTCAATAATTATTACCGGATCTACAAGGCTGGTGTGCCCCGCTCCGTAATAAACAAAAGCCTGGCCGCCGGCCACCTGGTTTAAGTACGGTGTGTCGGCAGTAATTTGCCAGGTAGCGGATGGGTTTGGTGTTTTTAATTTCTTAACACGAAACCGAAATTCAGGTTGCATTGTCTTTTTTCCTGATAAGATTTTCAGTTTTAACAACTTCTCCCCTATCGAAGAATAACTAACAGTAATCAGCCTGTCGGGGACAATTGAGCGGAATCCCCTGCCATCATCAAAATCGATAAAATACTTTGTAGCATTTTTTTCTGATAAAAACAGCAATTCCGAAGGAAGTATAAATTTTTGTTCCTGCCCATTCAGGCTATAATCCTGGCTGGCCGATGCAGCGAAAATATCAGAAGTGCCAATATCGGAAACATCGATACCCTGAAGCAACTTTTCCTGCAGCCTATCAGAAGAAATTGTATTTATTTTTTTCGACAAAACCCTGATAGGGATAATATCACTGTGCAAATAGCGAGAAGAAAGCCGGGCAATTTCATTAATAGTCATCACATTTTTTTCTCTTTCGATTGTTGCATTTCTAAGCTCGAAGAACAATTGCATCCATGTACTTTTGTCAAAAAGTTTTTCATCAAAATCGTTTAGCTTTTTTTCTGAAATGATTAGCAATGTACCCGTGGGTATTTTTTCGCTACCGATAATTTGCACAAGGCTATCGATATTTTGCCTTTCTAAATTGTTTGTTTGTTGAGAAAATAAACTGATAACAAAAACCATCAGCAAAAACATAATGGACAATATCTTTTTCATAGCTTCAATTTTAAATGGAAATATTCAACTAAATTACAATTTTTTCTTATCCTGATGCAGATTTATGCTTAAAATACGCGGATTTTTATTCAGCAAAATAAATTATTTAGGAATATAAAACTTCACAAATTGTAAATACCTTTGCATAATATAATTTAAGACAGGTGGCAATCAGATTTTTAATACATAAGCAAATAGATAAACGCAAATGGAACCAGTGTATAAAAAGTTCCGTTAATGGGATTGTTTATGCCTACAGCTGGTATCTTGATATTGTGTCGGAAAATTGGGAAGCCCTTGTCGAAGACGATTATAAATCTGTAATGCCACTTACAATTAATGAAAAATATGGCATAAGCTACTTGCGCCAACCGATATTTACACAGCAACTTGGAGTGTTTTCTTCGCAGCGGTTAGATTCAAATTTAGTTAAAACATTTATTAAGTCAATTCCTTC
>JAYENH010000934.1:0-6989 GCA_034721995.1 Bacteroidota bacterium | reverse complement strand
CAATCATTCCGTTTTTGGTTTAGTAAAATATACGAACAGTGAATTCAAAAAACTGCCCAATGGGAAATATTTTATTGGGAAAGACATTCTTGATATACTTCCTTTCAACAAATCGATATTGATAAAGGTGAATAGTATCAGTGGATTGTTAGAGTATGATTTTCAGGAAATAAAAAAAATCCCAACACAGGTCGATACACTTTTCGATCGATTAAACTACAGCGATGGGATAGTTTTGTCCGACTCGTCAATTGCATTTGGCACAAGCGACAAAGGCATTGTTGTAATGGACAGGAAAGGCAAAATTGTATTTCACCTAAACAAAAGTAATGGCTTGAACGATAACAGCATATATTGTTTGTACAAAGACATGTCGGGGAATTTGTGGGCCAGCCTTCGCAACGGGATATCGAAAATTAATTATCCCAATCCTTTTACTTTCTATGAGTCATCAAGTGGGCTTGAAGGGGGTGTCCTTTCATTAGCACGATTCGATGGTAAGTTATTTGTCGGGACATTATCGGGAGCTTATGTCTTAAATCATCCTTTTGAAGAAGGAGTTTCTTCTTTTGCAACTGTTAAAAAGAGTTTTTCTCAGATCGAAGGAATTTCGGCAGTTGTTTATCAATTGGTTACATTCAGGAACAAGCTTTATGCAATTAGCGATCATGGTCTTTACCTGATTTTGGGTAACAAATCGGAAGTTGTGTATAATCAACCATTACGCTGTGCCTTAGTTTCAAAAAAACATCCCGACCTTCTTTTTGTGGGCGGAAATTTCGGGTTTACTGCTTTGAAATTTAATAATGGTGCTTTCATCGATTTGGGCAAACTGAAGAAAATAAACCACCCGATACGAACAATAGCCGAGGACTCAAATGGAGATATCTGGCTTGGCTCAAATAATTATGGTGCATACAGGATACTTTCATCAGGAAAATATAACCAGAAAATGAGGGTAACAAAATTTGATGATAATTTTCTTTTGCCAATCAACCATAGCTGGGTCGATGTTTATAGCACCCGGCTTGGCATGTTGTTTTCGTCTCAATCCGGGTTATTGCGATTTAACCCGAAAGTGCCGGGATTCTATCAAGATACTTTGCTAAAGATTTCGGCAGGGGGAAAAGATAGGTGGGTATACCCAATTGTTGAAGATCAATTTGGCAATATTGTAATGTCGCGAGGATCTAATGAAACATTCAAGAAGGAAACTAAAGTGGCTTTTTATGACTCCACCTCAAATTTATACAATCTTGTTGAAGCCCGGTTTCATAATATTAGTAGTTTTACCGTAGAGACTTTTTTGCCCGAAAATGAAAAAATCCTTTGGATTGGTGGTGCCGATGGCCTTATTCGTTTCAATCTTGATGACGTAAAAAAAGACTCGGTTGATTATATAACTATAATTAAAGGAATTACCTTTGGAAATGATTCTCTTATCCCTTTAAATAGTTTGATTGATTATTCCTTAAAAGAAAATAAAATAAAGATTGAATCGCATTTTAATTCGATGCGATTCGATTTTGTGTGCCCTGCCTTTTTGGGCGACGAAATTATGATGTACAAAATTCAGCTTGAGAATTTTGACAATGATTGGTCGGACTGGAGCTTCGATAACACAAAGGAGTACAATTTTCTTAAACCCGGTAAATACATATTCAGGGTAAAAGCTAAAAGCCTTTATGGGCAAGATGTTGAAGAGGCAAACATTGAATTTATAATACTGGCACCTTTTTACCAAACAATTATTGCATATACATCTTATGTAATCTTTTTTCTGATTTTTATTGTACTGTTTCTTAAATACCGTAGCTATCAGTTTGCTAAAGAAAAAAATAAGCTTGAGAAGATCATTAAAGAGCGTACCGACGAATTGCTGAAAGAAATTGAAAGAGCAGAAGATATACTTGTTAATATGTTGCCATATCAAATTGCCAACGAGCTTAAATTAAAAGGCAAGGCCTCGACCCGAAAGTTCGATTTGGTAACTGTGTTATTTACCGATATACAGGGATTTACGAAAATTGCAGAAATTATTGATCCAGATACTTTGGTGCGTAAACTTGAAGAGTTTTTCTTCAGTATAGATAATATTGTTGAAAAATACAGTATCGAAAAAATTAAAACCATTGGCGATGGATACATGTGTGCAGGGGGGATACCCGAAAAAAATCGTACAAACCCAATAGAAGTTATACTGGCAGCACTTGAAATAAGGGAGTATATGAAAAATTTCGAATTCGATCGCAAAAAGACAGAACATCTAAAATGGGGCCTTCGCATAGGAATACATTCTGGGCCTGCTATTGCAGGAGTAATTGGCACAAAACGATATTTATATGACATTTGGGGGGTAACCGTAAATTCAGCAAGCCGTATGGAATCGGAAGGTAAAGCTGGCAGGATAAACATTTCGGGGTCAACATATAAGCTAGTAAGGGATTATTTCGATTGCGAGTACCATGGAGAATTTCAGGAAAAAACAGGTACCGAAATAACAATGTATTATGTAAATGCAATTAAACCCGAATTTGCTAATGACAAAACAGGTGTTTTACCAAATGAAAAATTAATGTTCCAATTGTTCGATATAAGATATTCCGATTTGTATGATTATATGATTGCAAAATTACAAAACGAATTGCCAAATAATTTGTATTATCATAACCTTCAACATACTATTGATGTATGTGTGCAATCCGAAATAATTGCAAATTCCGAAGGTGTTACAGATGAGGAAACCATATTGTTAAAAACAGCTGCCTTGTTTCACGATTGTGGCTTTACAAAGGGTTATGAAAATCATGAATTAAATGGTGTTAAAATTGCCCGCGAAATTCTTCCTCACTATCAATATTCAGCATTACAAATTGAAACGATTTGTGAATTAATTATGGCAACAAGGATACCTCCAAATCCTAAAAACAAACTTGAAATGATAATATGTGATGCAGATCTTGATTATCTTGGCAGGCGTGATTTTATTCCGGTATCGAAAAATCTGTTTATGGAACTATATGAGCGGAAAAAAATAAAATCGGTTGACGAGTGGCTTAAAAAGCAAATTAGTTTTATCGATCGTCATACATATTTTACCAAAACTGCTTTAGAAAATCGTAATGTTAATAAAAAACAACAGCTCGAAAATATCAGGCAAATGGATTTTCTTTCATCCTTTTTCTAATGTATATGGTTTTATTACCTGGTCAGAAATGTTTAGCCCAAAGTGCATAGCGGAAAAATAAGTTATACAACATATAAAAGCATCACACGGAATATGTTAATTTTATTACCTTTGAACAATTAATCTTAGTTATAATTCAAAAAGTATAAAATATCATGAACAACATTGATTGGAAAAATCTTCCGTTTGGATACAAGAAAACTAATTACAATGTACGTTGCTATTTTCGCAATGGAAAATGGGGTGAACTCGAGACTTCTTCTTCTGAGAAATTAGATATTCATATTGCAGCTACCTGCCTGCATTATGGTCAGGAAGCATTTGAGGGACTTAAAGCATATACAGGCCAGGATGGCAAAATTCGCCTGTTCCGTTGGCAGGAAAATGCAAAAAGGATGAGGAAGTCGGCACAGGGAATCCTCATGGCCGAAGTGCCGGATGAATTATTTTTAGGAGCTATTAAAAAAGTTATTAGCCTGAACAAAGAATTTGTACCTCCTTATGGTTCGGGCGCCTCATTATATCTACGTCCTTTGCTAATTGGGACAGGCCCTCAGGTTGGTGTAAAACCTGCTGATGAGTATATGTTTATGATTTTTGTTTCGCCGGTAGGGCCATATTTTAAAGAAGGGTTTAAGCCGGTTGATATGAAGGTTTGCCGCACATTTGATCGTGCAGCACCACTTGGAACAGGCCATATTAAGGTTGGAGGAAATTATGCAGCAAGCCTTGCTTCATTAAAATTAGGCCACGATGGTGGTTTTGCCTCGGTTATATATTTAGATGCCAAAGAAAAAAAGTATATCGATGAATGTGGTCCGGCCAACTTTTTTGGCATTAAGGATAATACTTATATTACTCCTAAGTCTCCATCTATTTTACCTTCAATTACAAATATGAGCCTTTTGCAATTGGCCATTGATATAGGCTTAAAGGCTGAAAGAAGGCCTGTGGAATTATCTGAACTGAAAACATTTGAAGAAGCCGGGGCGTGTGGTACCGCTGCGGTAATTAGTCCTATTAGAAAAATTGTTGACGAGGAAAATGGAAATGTTTATGAATATACAAAAGATGGGCAACCAGGGCCAATATCTGTAAAATTATACGAAAAGTTAAACGCAATCCAAACCGGCGATTCCAAAGATATTCATAACTGGGTTGAAGTATTGGATGTATAGCCAGTTTAGAGGTTCAAAAGTTCAAGGTTCAAAATTGAGGCTGAATCCACAAAACAAACCTGTCTGCCTTTGCCGGCAGGCAGGTTATGTTGCTTTTTTAAGTTTACAGATTTTTAAAATCTGATATTATATAGAATAGTTGGCATTTATTAAATAAACATAAAGATTGATTAATCGGTTTTTGTCAAAAAATAATTTGAGACAGTTGTTTTGAAAAGATTATCTAAGTGTTTGGAAGGCTGATTTTTGAATCAAACTCAGAACTTTTTAATTCCCATTTACCTTGTAAAGTGCTCTTCCTGCGGCTTTTTGTTCGGCTTCTTTTTTTGAAAATCCAATACCCGTCCCACAAATTTCACGTTCAATTCTGATATAAGAAATAAACTTGTCGGGTTGTGTTGGGTCAGTATCAGTATCGATACTCATTTCCTTCTTGTATTTTTGTACCCATTCCAACAACTGACTTTTGTAATTGGTATCTGTACTTTTTAGATTGGCCAGATCAATATGGTTATTTATCAGTTTTTTGATGATGTATTTTTTCGTAAAAATATATCCACGGTCTAAATACATTGCTCCAATAAAAGCTTCAAGAGCATCGCCATAAATATTCTTCTTTATGCTATTTTTACTTGTGTGCGAAATAATGAGTCTGTTGAAGCCAATCTTTTTAGCCAGTTTATTAAGGAATTCTCTTTTTACGATTTTGGATCGCATTTGGGTAAGAAAGCCTTCATTCTCATTGGGATATTCAAGAAATAGAAAATGAGCAACAACAGCATCAAGTATGGCATCGCCAAGAAACTCAAGCCTTTCGTTGTTTATTAAAGTTCCATCCTCGGCTTTAATTGAAGCCGAGCGGTGGGTAAGTGCAATTTTATAGAATTTATAATTGTCGGGATAAAACCCCAAAGAATCCTTCATTTGTCGATAAAATTTTCTATTCGACAAAAAAAGTATTTTGACCGGCCGTATTAGTGAGTAAATCACAAATCTTTAAGCAGAAAATTCTTTTATGATAATTGAAGCATTATGACCACCAAACCCGAAAGTGTTAGATAAAGCATATTTTACATCTCGTTCTTGTGCTTTGTTAAATGTGAAATTCAAGTCGTAATCAATTTTAGGATCGGGTGTAGTAAAGTTTATAGTAGGAGGAATAATATTTTTAATAATTGTCATTATCGAAGCAATTGTTTCAACAGCGCCGGCTGCACCAAGAATATGCCCATGCATCGACTTTGTGGAGCTGATATTCATATTATAAGCATGTTTGCCAAATACTCTTTTAATAGCTAAAACTTCCGAAATGTCGCCCAGCGGTGTTGCTGTTCCATGAACATTGATGTAGTCAATATCTTCTGGGGCAGTGTTGTTATCTTCGAGAGCTGCTATCATTACCCTTGCAGCACCATCTCCTTCGGGATGTGGTGCAGTTAAATGATGTGCATCGGCAGAAATACCACCTCCGACTATTTCGCAATAAATTTTAGCCCCTCGTGCAGTTGCATGATCCAACTCTTCGAGAATTAATGAACCAGCCCCTTCACCCATAACAAACCCATCGCGGGTTGCATCGAACGGACGTGAGGCAGTTTTATATTCTTCGTTGTTCTGCGAAATTGCTCTCATGGCATTAAAACCACCAATGCCAATTTCATTAATTGCAGATTCTGAGCCTCCTGTAACAAAGGCTACAGCTTTGCCCAGCCTGATGTAATTATATGCATCTATTATGGCATTGCTCGACGATGCACAAGCAGAAACCGTTGTGAAATTTGGCCCTTGCAACTTATGTCTGATCGATATTTGCCCGGAAGCAATATCAGCAATCATTTTTGGAATAAAGAAAGGATTAAAGCGTGGTGCGCCCGACCCTCTGGCAAAATCGGAAACCTCTTTAAGGAAGGTATCCGATCCTCCAATACCCGAACCCCAGATAACACCAATTTTATTGAGGTCAAGTTTTTCTAAATCAATACCTGAATCTGCAATAGCCTGATCGCTGGCAATAATTGCATATTGGGCATAAGGGTCTAATTTTCTAGCTTCCTTCTTATCAAGGTAATCAGTAACATTAAAGTTCTTGATTTCGCAACCAAATTTCGTTTTGAATTTTGAAGTGTCAAAACGAGTAATATGCTCACAACCACTCACTCCTTTAGCCAGATTGTCCCAAAATTCACTGACTGAAACACCTAATGGTGTTAGGACTCCCAGTCCCGTAACTACTACTCGTTTTAACTCCATTACAAAAATCTATTGATTTAACTATTTGCTTTTTCAATAAACTTGATGGCATCGCCAACTGTGCCAATACTCTCGGCCATATCGTCCGGGATAGAAATATCAAATTCTTTCTCGAATTCCATTATCAATTCAACGGTATCCAGTGAATCGGCACCTAAATCATTTGTAAAACTAGCTTCAGAAGTAACTTCATCTTCTTCTACACCTAATTTGTCAATTATAATTGCACGTACTTTTTGTTCGATATCAGACATGAAAATAAATTTAGTTAATAATTAATGAACAATATTCAACAGTGCAAAGAAATAAATTAAACCCACAATTTTCAAAAAAAAAAATATTTTTATGCCGATCCTGCAAAAAAAATATATTTC
>JAYENH010000933.1:0-7015 GCA_034721995.1 Bacteroidota bacterium | reverse complement strand
GGTGGGGCGGGGAATGTAGCCACTGTTTCCGGCAATTTTTATTGTCGAATCGGAATCGGTATAAATAAATGCCCCATCAATTACTTCGCGCGTGCGCATAAATGATAAGCTGGCCCACGACTCGGCACCGTTTACAAACTGTCCGTTTACTTTAAAATCTATACCCATTGCATATCCACTTGCATTATTGTTGCCATAGTAGCGAATGCGTACATTATCAACATCATAAGGAATAAGTTTGTCGAGATATTTATAATATGCTTCGGCCACAAATTTGAAATCACGGTTCCAGGCCACAAACTGATAATCGCTACCTAAAACAAAATGAATGGATTTTTGTGCTTCAATTTCAGTATTAATACTTCCATCCAATTTTTTCAATTCCTTAAAAAAAGGAGGTTGATAATAATAACCCGTTGCAAAACGAAACAGAAAATCCTTTTTCCAATTGGGTTTCATGGCAAAATTTAAACGTGGGCTATACAAAAGCTCATTATTTAAATCACTATAATGTGCCCTGATCCCGGCCGTTATTGTTATGTCAATACTATCATGCGAAAAACGAAAAGTGTTTTGTAAATAAGATGTGAAGCGGTTGAGTCGAAGCACAGTATCAGTAATTATTGTGCTATATAAATTGACATCGGAATCGGAATATGGCAAAGAATATCCTGCCGAATCAAGCATTTGCCATTCGTTCAAATCGTTCGAGATTATTTCATGCTGTAGTTTTACGCCCCATTGTAAATAATTCTGCTCACTTGTTACGTAGCCTTTATGTGCTAGGTTTACAACCGAGGCATCGAGATAGTTTCTTGCATGGTTCAGGAAAGTTCCTATGCCGAGGTTCATCAGGCTGTCGCCCAAATTATCGGAACCAAGTTGGTTGTCTAATTCGTTCAGGTAATATTGCCCTAATATATCAAAAGTTTCCTCTTCCTGTGTTTGATAAGCCGAAGCAATTAACGAAAGTTTTGTTGTCAGGTTTGGTTTATAATGTGTTGCCACTGCCCCGGTAAAAGTTGTAAACTGATTTAGCTCCATGCCATCGAAATAGATTTTTAATTTCAAGGCTTCATGAACTGTCCCGAAAGATGTTTCGCGTGTTGAAGGCTCGAACAAATATTTGTTCTGTGCAAAATTCCCCAGAAAATTTACTTCGAGCTTATCGCTGATATCGTAAGTCCAGTATGTTTGAAAATCAATAAAGCTGGGTTTATAATCGCCCTGCGTGTCCATGCTTTTCAGGATGTACTGGTTGGTTTTGTAGCGAAACCCCGAAATATGCGTAAAACGATGTCCTTCGGTCGAGCCTTCCAAATGTGCCGAACCTCCCATTAAACTCACCGATGCCGAAGCTCCGAATTCAGTGGGCTTTTTATATTTAATGTCGAGCACCGACGACATTTTATCGCCATATTTTGCCTCGAAGCCTCCTGCCGAAAAAAGAATTGAAGATACCATATCGGCATTAATAAAGCTTAAACCCTCCTGTTGCCCGGAACGGATTAAGAATGGCCGGTAAACCTCAATATCGTTTACATACACAAGGTTTTCGTCGAAGTTTCCGCCGCGCACCGAGTATTGCGAACTCATTTCGTTGTTTGACGATACACCCGGCAAAGTTTTAAGAATTCCCTCGATACCGCCTCCCGTAGCATCGGGCAATGCATTGATAATTTTAGGATCGATGCGCGTTATGTTCATGCTACGTTCGCGTTCGGCATGTATATCAATAACATCTACTTTTTGCGATTCTAATTGAAAAGAAATATTGATTTCTTTTCGTTCGTTTACTTTTAAGGTTAATTTACGATCAATAAGTTCGTATCCAAGATGCCGGAAATACACTGTAATTTTTTCGTTTGCAGGAACCTCAAATTCGTATTTGCCCTGTTGATTTGTTGTTGTACCACCCGCGTAGCCCAACAAAAACACCTCGGCTTTTTCAACCACTTTGTTGCGCTCGTTGCGTAAAACGCCGTATATAGTTGCCGTTTGCCCCAGGCTTTCGAAGCCAATGGTGCTAAGCAAAATAATTATTAACAGATTCAGTCTTTTCATCAGGGCAAAAATAGTCAAACAAATTAAAAAAAAATGCAGTCGAAAATGGCTGCACAAACAGGAAACATGAAATTGAAAAAAGTATTGTTTATTGCTGAAAAGATATTTTTTGGAGAGTTGTAGCTTCAGGCTTATCAGTTTCTTGAGCTTTATGCTTGTATACATACATGCCATGAAATTTAATACCGCAACGGGGACATGTTTTCAGGTTTCGGGTAAAAATATTTTCACAACGAGTGCAAGAAAAGTAATCCTCTTTCGATTTATTATTTTTATCCAGTAAGTAACTAATTACTACAATCAAAAACAAAACGACAACTGCAAGCCATATATATAACACAATGTACATTAGAGCACAAAACTAAGAAAAAAAATTGAATTGTTCTTTTGATGGATATTTGCGGAGAGGGAGGGATTCGAACCCCCGGACCCACAAAGCAGGTCAACGGTTTTCGAGACCGCCCCGTTCGACCACTCCGGCACCTCTCCTTTGTATTTTGGTCATCTTTGCTTTTCGGGCTGCAAAAGTATAAATAAAGCATGGTATCTCAAAACGAAAAAATATATAATTCGGGGGTACATTCAATAAAAAGAAAAGAGAAAACGATACCACACGATGGAATCGTGCTGTAGCTGCAACCGGTGAGGTAATATGTTTGATACCGTCGATGTCGCTTCGAGCGACACCGACGGTTGTTTCCGTTATTATGTAAAATGAAGCATATTGAAAAAAAAGTACACTAACCCTAACTACTCCCTGTAAATTAAAAGTTTATAAACAAGTTGAAAGGCTGAAATTATAATCTTTGGATCAAGGTGGTATAATTATTTTTCTGTTGGTTAAAACTTATATTGTTGAACCGAATCCGGAACAGGGAGCTAATCTTCGGCATCAATCCCATCGCTTTTAAAACTCAGGTATTGATTTTTATTTTTCACAGTAACTTCGGTAAAGACACCCTGGCAATCGACCTGGAAGTTGTTAAAATATGCCTCGAATTCCTGATTTGCAATTTGGGAATAACTGTTTTTGTTTTCAGAAAAAGAAAGTGTCATTGCGGTATCAGTAAGGTTTTCAATTTCAAAAAGCATATCTTCCGTAGTAAAATCAATTCCCGAAACATAATTGAATTCGAATCGGATATCAGTTATATCGGTAAGGTCGTACACAGGTAATATATGTACAACAATAAGCGGAAACCCCTCGAAACGAATTCCCTGATTAAGTCCAAAATCATTATCGCTCAAATACCAGTTGCCAACATACTCGCTTGTACCGGAAAAGCTTTGCCCATATTGCATCTCAATCTCATCATTATAATACAAGGGATAGTCCGGTTCGAAATGATTATAAATGACAGACACCTTGTACTCCCCGTTTTTTTTGATAGTTAAATCGTACGAATAGTTAACCGTAATATTGCTTTTTGTGTAAGCATCTTCATACTCGTTTTTTGGTATTGTAAAGTTTACTAAAGTATCAAATGGATCATTCATGGTAGTGGTAAGTAGTTGATTGTACACGGAAAGAGCATTTGTGTAATTATATGCTTTAGAGAAAACTGTTTTATCATCAAATTCCTGGGGTAAGGGATTTCCGTTACCATCTACTGCATTTTCACATACATTGTCTAGCCACCTGAATTCTTTTACTGTTGAATGGAAAAATTCGGAATAGCCACTTTCGAGATTCCACACCGCAGAGAGATCGTTCAATAAATCAAGCTTGTCATCTATTTCAACAACAGGATCGTCGTTTTCATTTTTCTCACAAGCCGAAAATGTAATAAATAGAGCAATAACAAGAAGCCCTTTAATGCGAAAATTTTTCTTAGGGGCAGGTAAAAATTTTAAATAATTTGTTTCCATTTCGATTGAGTTAATTAATTTGAAGCAAAGTTAGTAAAAATGGAGGTGATAGGGACATTGGGTATTTGGCAATTTATCATACGTTCATAGCTACTGATTCTTGATCATATTATCAACCAATTATCCCTGTTTATTCGCAAATTGAAATTGTGGCAATTTTCTATTTTAATTCGTAAACATGATAAAAAACGGTAACTATATCATATAAGGCATTTAAGATAATATAAGGAAAAATGCGGTTTTTCTTATATGTTCTTAAAATCTTTATATGGCTAAATTTATTGTATTCAAACAGTTTAGTGTAATTTATATTTTTCTAATTTCTTATTAAACTACATATATTTGCATTCTGAATGGATAAGAAATATCGTAATATGAAATCTATACATCCGGTTTATGCGACAATTTCATATACGATGGATCAGGAGTTATGACGTTAGCCCTTTAGTCATCCAAAATTTTATTGCAAATCGAATGGATCAGGTGCATATCGTTTTCCGAAAGTATTGCAAAGCGTTCGATAAATCGGTTGTAAATATTGCTTTCCGGATTAAAGCCCAATTTCTCTAATGCTTTTCCTGCCCTTACTTTTAGTGCCTTGTATGTTTCGGGGTTTTTGTCGTTTTTTTCTTCTGGTGATTTTAAACCTAATCCCGAAAGCCCATAAGCATATAGCATTACCGACTGAGCAAGGTTAAGCGAAGGATACAGGTTTTTCATCGGAACAGAACTCACAATATCGCAGAGAGAAATTTCTTCGTTGGTAAGCCCCGATTCTTCGCAGCCAAAAACAATGGCTGTTTTTGAAATTGTATTTCCTTTATTTCTGATTATTTCAGTTAAATCATCAAGAGGATAGTAATCAGCTTTTACATGTCTGGTTTTTGCCGAGGTGGCAATTGCAAAGTCAATATCTTTTAATGCGTTTTCAAGCGAATCAAAAACTTTGGCATTTTCAAGAATATCGTTCGAGGCATGGGCCAGCCACCTTGCAGGCCCCGAAAGATAATCGCATGGCCTGACAAGGCGCATCTCGGTAAAGCCCATCGTTTTCATGGCACGGGCGGCAGCTCCAACGTTTTCGGGCACAGCAGTTCCAATAAGTATAAATACGATTTTCATTATTTGTTTAACCATTGTTTAAATTCGCTCACCTTAGTACGGCTAACAATTGTATCATCGCTATTTGTTTCAGGAATTAAATCAAGTTTTAGTTTGTAGTTAAAATAGTTGCTGATTTTTACAATTGCTTTTATCGAAACAACATACTGCCTGTTTATCCTAAAAAACAATGAAGGATCGATACTGCTTACAACTTGATCTAACGAATCGTTAGTAATATATTTTTGATTATCGGTGGTAATAATAAAAGTTGCTTTTTGCTCGGAATAAAAATAGGCAATTCTGTTAATATCAATAACAAGCAACGAATCGCTTTTACTAATTAAAAAACGCGATTTGTATACTTTAGAGTTGAGTGAAATTTCGGAAAGGATTTTCTTGAAATTCACATTAATGCCGGCATCAGGAATATTGCTTTTAAGTTTGTGGTATTTCCGAACACCAATTTTAAGCTTGTCAGCATCAATGGGTTTTAGAAGATAATCTATGCTGTTTAACTCGAAAGCCTTTAATGCATATTCGTCGTAGGCAGTTGTAAATATAACAGGACTGTTCACTTCGGTTTGATTAAAAATATTGAAGCACAATCCATCCGACAATTGAATATCAAGAAAAATAAGGTCGGGGTGAGTGTTTTGCCTGAACCATTTTACCGAATTTTCGATGCTGTCGATAATAGAAACAATTTCAATACTATTATCGATTTCTGCAATTAATTTTATTAAGCGTTCGGCTGCCCGTTGCTCGTCTTCTATTATCAGCACCTTCATTATAATTCGGTTATTACAAGTGGTAATTTTACAATAAACTTATGGTTTTCTTCTGATATTATAACATCATTTTTCGACATAAATGCATATCTTTTCCTTATATTTTGTAAGCCTTGTTGGGTTGAGTTTGTTTCGTATCGTTTTTGTAAGTTATTTTCAACAACTATATACGATTCATTTTCAATAAAAATCTTAATGTGTAAAGCTTTGTCTTTTGATATTATATTATGCTTTATTGCATTTTCGACAAGCATTTGTAACGACAAAGGAGGAATTGTATAATGATAATATTTTTCAGGTATATCGATGTTGGGAATTAAATTTTCGCCAAATCTCGATTCTTGCAAAAAAAGATATTTTCTCACTAAATTTAATTCATCTCTTAAAAGTTTTATATCGGTATTTTTATTGTCGAGGGTGTACCTTAAAAAGTCGGATAGGTTATACAGATATTTAATAGCAAGCTCATTGTCATCGACATAAGTTATAAGCGTATTTAGACTGTTAAACAAAAAGTGTGGGTTAATCTGGCTTTTTAAAGTATCGTACTCTGCCTTTATGTTTGCTTTTTCGAGTACCAGCGATTTATTAAAATTATCTTTCCATTGCTCGTAAAAAAACAGGGCTTCATGAAAACTTGTCAAGAACAAAACAAGGATTATTACGACGGCGGTATTTTGCCAAAATTCACCCGGCTCGATAACCCTATTTTCGAATAACCCATAAAGCAAAAATGTTAAATACATTAAGCCTATCGTGAATCCTAATACTATGGGAACTTCAACCAGAATATGTTTAAGAGCTTGCAGATGCCAGGGGTATTTTTTCCATAGTTTCGTTACTATCGTCATAACACCTAACCAGTTTACTAATGTTATAAGTATTGAAAAGAAAACATGAAAAATATGCTCTGTGGTGAAATAATCAAAATCATTATTATGCAAAACAAATGTTAACAGGAACCCGACCATGGGGATCCCGATCAACATAATTATCTTTCCGTATTTACTTCTTTCGCATTTAAAAATATCCATTGCGCAAAATAAGTTAAAATTGGATTCTATATAGCATCATTGGGTAAAAGCCTGTTTGATAATCGTAGCTTACATCTTTTGTACGCGGGTTATATGTTTGGGAATAAATATTTTTGCTGCCTGTAACATTTTGTAAGTCAATAGCCCATTCCTGAT
>JAYENH010000932.1:0-1529 GCA_034721995.1 Bacteroidota bacterium | reverse complement strand
GGAAACCAAAAACCCACCCGACAGGCGCGTTGTATTAGCACCAAAACAAGCAGTTGAAATCGAAAAACTGTTTCCCAATGTCGAACTATTTATCCAGCCAAGCGAGATAAGAAGTTATAAAGACAAAGAATACAGTAGCTTAGGTTTAAAATTACGCGAAGACATGAGCAGTTGCGATATCTTGCTCGGAGTAAAAGAGGTTAAAATCCCAAAGCTAATCCCTGATAAAAAATATTTGTTCTTTTCGCATACTGCTAAAAAGCAATCGTATAACAGGCCTTTGTTGCAGGCATGTTTAGAGCAAAATATTACACTTTTCGACCACGAATACCTGACCGGTAAAAATGGGATGCGCATGGTTGCTTTTGGGCGATGGGCCGGAATTGTCGGTGCCTATAACGGATTGATTGCCTTTGGACGGAAAAATAATCTGTTCGATTTGAAACGTGCAAAAGATTGCCACGATATGCAGGAAATGATCAGCGAGCTTAAAAAAGTTAAGTTGCCGGCAATAAAAATTCTGATTACCGGTGGTGGACGGGTTGCAAATGGAGCTTTGGAAACCCTCGCACCATTGAATTTACAACAGGTAAGTGCCGAGGATTTTCTTACCCAAAATTATGATGAAGCTGTTGTTTGCCAAATCGATCCGGATAAATATGTAAAGCGGAAAGATGGTAAAGATTTCGACCTCGCTAATTTCTTTTCACACCCCGACGAGTTCGATTCCGACTTTGAAAAATATACTAAGCTTACCGATTTTTATATCCCTTGTCATTTTTGGGATCAGCGTAGCCCTGTATTTTTTACCAAAGAGGATATGAAAAAAGATGATTTCAAAATAAATGTTATTGCCGATGTAAGTTGCGATATCGATGGCCCTGTCCCTTCTACAATAAGGCCATCGACAATAGAAGCCCCCTTTTACGGCTACAATCCTGCTACAGGAGAGGAAGGCAATGCCTGGGATAAAAACAACATTTGTGTTATGGCTGTGGATAATTTGCCGGGAGAATTGCCACGCGATGCCTCGGTTGATTTTGGTAAAGGCTTGATAGAGCGGGTTTTTCCTTCGATGTTTGTCGATGATAAAGAAGGAATTGTCGAACGTGCAACAATTACAAAGGATGGCAAACTGACAAAGCTGTTTGCATATCTTCAGGATTTTGCTGAGGGAAAAGAGTAGCTTATCGCAAGGCTGTAAACATACGCTACTCATCAAATATTTGTTTTTATAAATTTATCGTTTCACCCATTTCCCCGAAAATACCGTTTTGCCATTTTTTTGGATAGAATAAATATATGTGCCGGGCAATAAGTCGGTTGTAATTATTTCCATTGTGGGGCTTGTAATTTTTTGCTGAATTACTTTGTGTCCTGCCATATCGTGCAAAAGCAAATCGGCACCGCTAAAGTTTTCGTAACATTTCAAAGTAAAATAATCCTGCCCCGGGTTTGGGTACACCCTGGCCGAAACTTCGCCGCCGGGCAATTCCATAATTTGGTAGTAGTTGCCGTTGTAGTCGAAT
>JAYENH010000931.1:0-7028 GCA_034721995.1 Bacteroidota bacterium | reverse complement strand
ATTTTTTTATGTTACGATGACATGAAGATAATGTTTTTATACTATCAAAAAGCAGCATTTCACGAAATATCCCACTTTCATCATGCGAAACACTTGTTTGGTCATTGTTGGTAAAAAGTAATGCTTCTTTTAATCTATTTTTGATTTCAAATTGAAATTATTTTAAAACAAATTGAAACATTATGAAGCATCTTATTTTACCCGGTACAGTTTTATTTATCGGCTTGTCGGGTTCGGATGAAATTCTGGTTACGATAAATCTTTTAAGCAAAAGTTTTAAAATAAAAGCAACTAAAATATAAATTGAAATTGATAATATCATGTTTCGAATATTTGGGACAAGGCCACGTTTGCCAAATCACGACTTAGGGGACAAACTAAAAAATGCCTGCCCTGGTTGTAAGGGCGATTTAATATTGAAGCATTATAAAAGGTGGTTCACGCTATTTTTCATTCCGATATTTCCGTATAGCCACATCGACACTTTTTACCAATGCGTGAATTGCAATTCGACTTTCAGCAAATCGGCACGCGAGGCCCTCCTGGCCTCAACTACCGATAAAGAGAGCTACGAAAAAGAAGTTCGCCGACTATATTCTACCACATTGGTTTCGTGCATGGCCCATATAGCCGGTATCGATGGTCACTATTCGGCCAAAGAAGATAGAGAAATAATTAAAGTGAAAGATGAGTTTGCCGAGTTTTCCGACGATATCAACGAGGCGGTCGCAAAAACAAGGGCATCGGCAAAGCCCGAAGAGATTGTTTATGCTACCCTGCGCAAAAGTTCACAAGTACTATCGACAGAGGCAATTCTGAGCATTATAGGCTTTTGTGCCAAAGTTATAAAAGTCGATGGCCGTATCGACGAAAAAGAAGAAGCCCTAATGAAAGATTATCTATTGATATGTGGGATACCAAAAAGCAAATATGAGGAGATTGTTAACACAAAATAGAAACGAAATGAAACTATTAATTGAATGTATGATATTACTTTGGTCTATACCTATTGTAGGTTTCCTGCTCTTGTACTTTGCCCGATCGGAACTCGGTTCAAACGATTTTTGTACCTGCTCCAATTGTGGGCACTGGAATTACTCATTTGCCAAATCGTGCCGGAATTGTGGTGTTGTGTTTCAAGAGGAATTTGATTCTCGAAAAGCATATAAAAGAATGAAAGGAGTTGCCTGAAAATACAAAAAGAGTAAGGAGAGGAAGCCGAAAATTTTAAGAGTAGGCCAACATAAAAAAACAAAAAAATGAAAATTAAATCTGATATTGTAACAGATTTTAGGAAACATTAAACACACATTAAAGGAGATTTATTATGAGAAATCAAATTGCAAAATTTATTATGTTGATAGCAGTATTGGCTTATCTTGGAAATGTAGATGCCCAAACCGACAGTTGTTCAATGAGAATTAAAAGTTTAGGTGTTGAACTAAAATGGATTGTCGATGACGAATACACCGACATTTTTCACAACCCAGCGTCTATCAATGCTTTGTCGTCAAACTGGTTGATCACAAACCTAAGCAATCAGGCCGGCAACAACCACCAGTTTTTAAACTATGAAGAAAACGCTTACCAGGCAGGCAGTGGCAGCTATTTGTTCGGAAGCTTTTATAGTTTGTCGGATTGGAACCTGGGCTTTGTTGGCAACTATTGGAAAGACAAAAGATGGGAATCGAAAGCCCTGGGTATGCACACTGGGTTTTCGTACGGTTATGACTTTAATTGGTATTACGATTTTGGCAACGAGGAAGGTTTTTGGGTTACCGATTACAACAACGAGACAGAAACCTTGTCGGACGATTGGCGTGTTACCGAAGAACGGTACGGTGCAAATTATTATGCCGATGGTGCGGGACTTGACCTGACATTTATTGTTGGAAGAAAAAACCTGGGATTGACCTATCGTTTTGTCCGTTCTGCATCGAACAGCCCATTAGAGTACCTGCATTATGCCTATCATTCGTATAACCTGATGGAGGTGGGCAGCAACGCACCAATAGAATCGGTATCGGCCTTGCAGGAAGAAACCAACGAGTACAAAAATGAAAACACCGGGCATCATTTATCTCTTGGCTGGACGAAAAAATTGGGGGAGAAAACCAATATCGATTTTGTGGCAAGTTTAAATGTTTTATCAAGCCAAAACAGCAATGAATCGAAACGTGAAAAACTAATAGACTACGATCCCGATAACGATAACATTTCGCACGGTGAATACTGGAACAATTATGGTTATGACCAATATCATTATCAGGGACTGCAATCTTACAATAGCAATTTGGCGGGATTGGGATATGGCTTCGATGCACGGATTTCAAAGACAGTGAGCAGCTCGTTTCAATGGAAAATGCTGGGGGGCATACATTATCGGTCTGAAAACAGCGATAGTTACAAAAGCATTATGAAAGAAGAACAATCAATGACTTCTTTTATATCTGGCAACGAGTTCGACAATAGTGTTGATACCGGACTGTCGGGGGAACAAGAGCAAAACTGTTTTCGCAGCCTGGCAGGTGCCGGTGCCGTTTTTAATCCGCAAGAAAACTTTTTGATAGCTTTTGGCCTTAAATGGTACCACTATAATACCGAAATCATCTACGACCTGGATGCCAATATCAATGACGATAACCAAAATTTTGATGATGAAACAATAAACCGCTTAGACAGGGTTTCGTTGCCCTTTGGTTGCGAATATATAGTAAAAGAAAAATATGCTTTTCGTCTGGGCGTAAACACAAATTTTTATTCCGGCGAAAACACGACATCACAAAACGGTATTGTTATATCCGACCTGTTCACTCAAAACTCAGATATTACAACAACTACTTACAACAAACACAACCTTACATATTATTCGTATGGCTTTGGATATAAATTAAACAAAAATATTGATATAGATTTTACGGGTATAACAAACATTACCGACATCAGCAATTTGTTTATTTCGATACTGTATCGTTTTTAATAACAAGAAAATGAAAATGAAATATAATATAGTTTTATGGCTATTAGCTTTTGTTTTTGTGTCATGCGATAAAGAACCTGACAGGCCGTCCACTATCGAAACGGATGGATTTAAGCCTACGATAAAAATGCTTTCGCCACAAAACGATGCAGTTTTCGCAGTTGGCGACAGTATAATATTTTGCGGACGTGCAAGTGACATGGAAGACGATTTTGCCAATTTAACAATTGATTGGATCAGTAACAAGGATGGTACAATAGGCACATCGGAAGCAAATACAACAGGAGAAGTGTCGCTGACAACCGACATGCTTTCTTTAAACGAACATTCGATTGTACTTAAAGTTACCGATCTGGATGGCAATATATCGAAAGATTCGGTACATATTTATAACAATTTGCCAAAGGCGGTAACACTTTACGAAATCGAAAAAGATTACAACTCGATTTATTTAAGCTGGTCGAAAAGCACTGCCACCGATTTTGCATCGTACAAAATATACCGTTCGGAACAAAGCGGACAGGGGATGAACGGAGAACTGATAGCTACGATAGAAACGGTGGAAGATACGGTTTATGAGGATGTTGATGTAATTATAGGACACCATTATTATTATCAGATTTTTGTCGAAAACCACTCAGGTATTTATATTGAAAGCAATACGGAGTTTATTTCTGTGGGTAAATACATACAAATAGCAGGATCGATTACAAGAATGATGAAACACTTTACATCTACAATTCCAATAACTCAAGAATATATATCTATTCATTATAAAATTAAAAAGGAGGAAAAATAAAATGCAAACAAGACATTTTCTTTTAATATTGGTAATTACGATTATGGCATGTATGTTTTTTGCCTGCGACAACGAAAAAGCAAAAGATATAGAAACCGCTGATTTAAGAGTTACGGTTTTTGACACACTTTCAAATCCTGTTCCAGGTGTTGAGGTAAAACTATTTAACGATGTAGAATATACTTTAATAAGCAATAACGTCGGGCAATGTGTATTTACCAACTTGTTTCTAATAAATACAATAATAAAAGCAAAAAAAGAACATTTTATATATTGTTACGAAAATGTTTCTTTGTTTAAAGGAGACAATTACAAAACAATTATTCTCGAGCCTATCGAAACTTTTTTCGAAGGTTTCGAGACAGATTCTTCGTTAGCATGGTTGCCTTTAGAAGGTACCGGTTGGGTCAGAACCAATAGTATGTCACATTCCGGAAATTACTGTGCAAAATACATTGACCAAAATGCGTATATTTTAACAGTTGTTGAAATAGAATCTGAACCTATGATTTTAAGCTTTTGGTATAAATATAATATCGATCCTTGTAACGCTTTCCAGTTTGGTGTCAATGGAATGTTCGAGATATCTCAATCGGGATATACTGATTGGCAACAACATCAAACCGTTTTAACACAGGGAACTTATATGGTATATTGGACAGTGTATGCGGATGACGGTTATTACGGGGAAACCTGGGTCGATGATATTAGTTTAACTACAATTAACAAATAAAAAAGGAAATAAAATGAAAACAAAACAGATTTTTTTAATCTTGATAATTGCGATTTCGACAAGTACGTTTTTTGCCTGCGACAACGATGATACAAAAAATATTGCAACGGGCAATTTAAGCATCACAGTTTTAGACACTGTCTCGAAGCCTGTTTACGGTGCCGAAGTAAAAGTTCTCAACAATATCGAATATACTTCTACAACCGATGTTTCCGGTCGATGCACGTTCAATAACCTGATGGCCATAAACTCAATAGTGAGAATAAAAAAAGACAGTTTTAAATCGCAATATGGCAGTTTCTTTATCAATGAAGGTGAAAACAGCCAGCTGTTTACCCTCGAAGCTTACGAGGGTTTTTCCGAAGGATTCGAAAGCGGAGAGTTTTCCGGTCAATGGGTACTTACAAGCACCGATAACGAGCTTTGGTTTGTTACAGATACCGAATCGCATACGGGAAATTACTGTGTTCAGGCTGGCGATGTAGGTTATTATGATGAGTGTATACTTTTAACTACAGTAGTAGTAGAGGACGAATCTATGTTAAGTTTTTGGTACAAAAATTCAAACAATTATTCTTATATTAGTTTGCTGTTTGCTGTTGATGGAAATATAATATTTTCAGACAATGGGACAAATAGCAACTGGGAGCAATATCAAACAATTCTACCTGCAGGCACATATCAACTATCATGGATACATACAAAGGAATCCTCATACATAAGTAATTGTGTATGGGTCGATGATATTAGTTTGATATGCATGGGCAAATAATTATAACACTTATTGATTTTGATAAACTGATGACAATAGCATGAAATGATATACTATCTGCGGAGAGTATTACCTAAATTGAGCGATTCAATAATTCGGGTTGGCCTAACTTTAACAAGGTGGCATTGGTATTTGTGAAGGAGTAAACAAATGAAAAGACATTAGGAAACGAAATGTCGGATTTTAAATAAGTAGGAATTAATAAATTAAGCGTATTTTCAAAAATCACAGAAAGGAGGAGGTAAAATGAAAAAAAACATTCTAAGCTGCTTGACGATACTGTTACTTGCTTTAATTGGCAATCTTGTAATGGCCCAAGCCGACAGCACATCGCTACGCATAAAGGCTATGGGCACAGAACTTAGTTGGATTGTGGATGACGAGTATACGGATATAATGCACAACCCGGCGGCGATAAATTTATTAAGTTCTAACCGTATAATTTCAGCAGTTGGCAATAACCCTGGTAGTGAAGTTGGTTTTTTAAAATATCTTGATAATAAATATAAATATAGTCGTGGTGTTGCATCGCTGGGAGGGTTCTTTAAACTTTCGGATTGGAATTTTGGTCTTTACCTTAGATATGGCCAGAACAAAAAGTGGAAAGAATTCGATTATGGGATGTACTTCAATTTTATAAGTTCTTACGCATTTTATTGGGCAATCAAAAATGACAAAACCAATGGGGGTATCACTTTTGATTACGATAATGGCACTCCGGATTTAGATGACGATTGGAAAACTTACGACGAACGAACGGGTCTCGAATATTATGTTGACAATGAGAGTAGAAGTGCATTTATTACACTCGGGAAAGGAAATTGGGGCTTCACTTATAGGTATTATAATTTTATATCGGCAGCTCCACCAAACTTTTTACAATCGGCAAGCCATGTTTACAGTCTGACAGAAATCGGTAGCGATTCACCTCAGGAGGCGGTATATGCCTTTCAGCAGGAAATAAACGAAACAAAAAGAGAAACCAATCAACACATATTTAGTTTTGGAAACATCAGGAAATATGGAAACGGTAACAGACTTGATTTAAGCGCAAACTTTAAAATTACATCGCAAAAAAACAGTTCCGAATATAGAAGGAAGAAAGAAATAGATTACGACCCCGATTGCGATGACGTTTATTACAGCGATATGTCGCCATACAATACGTATAAGAAGTATTTATTCCAGCTTTTGGAAACGACCAATGAAAATTATATGGCTACCGGATTTCAGATAAACACAAGATACACGAAAAAACTAAGTGATATACTACAAACAAGATTAATCTGCAGGCTAAGCTATGATAAAGAAAAGAGTTCAAATTATTCGCAACAAAGTCAAATGATGGAAGAAATGATTGGCGATAGTATTTGTGAAAATCACTATATCACTCTACATGCTGACAAATCCAGGCAATTGTATAGCAGTCTTTTTGGTGTCGGTGTATCTATCAATCCTACAAAGGCTTTAACTGTTGCTTATGCAATAAAATGGTATTCCAACCTTGATATTCCCCATTTTCACATCTTGAACTCGGAGGGTGATGCAAATTATGTGTTCCAAAATGAATTCTTTAAGTTCAAACAAAATAAAATTGTTGTTCCCATTGGTCTTGAATATTGGTTGAAAAAAAGAATTGCTTTTAGGCTTGGGATGGATACACATTTTTATTCATTTAAGCAGATTAAAAGTAATAGAACATTTGATGATGTTGACGATGATTCGTATTTGTCGCTACAGGGCA
>JAYENH010000930.1:0-1534 GCA_034721995.1 Bacteroidota bacterium | reverse complement strand
CCAATAAATTCGGAGAGGAATGAAATCATATTTGCTGTTTCGCGAACTGTTTCGCCATGAGAAATTTGTGATTTTGTTTCGTCCATGTCCTGCACGGTAAGCCCTAATAAATTGGCTGCCGAAGCATACGAAAAGCGTGTGCGGGTCGATTTGTCCCTGAAAATAGAAACCGCCAATCCCGAATTAAATACACGGGGCGATATGTTTTGATCACGCATTGTCTTTAAAATCATGGCTATTTCGAGAATGGCCTTTAGGTCGGCTTCCGATTTTTCCCATGTTAACAGAAAATCTTTCTGATATAAATTATGAGCAAGTTGTTCTAATCCGTTGATTTGTGTTTTAATATCCATAATTATGTTTGTGTCCTTATATTTATCAATGATAATTTATCTGTTATTGAGTTATTTGCTTTCTGCTAAATTATACGCAAACCCAGCATAAAATGCACTTGCTGCAACCAAATCATCGATGGCGACTTTTTCGTTTGGTGCATGTGCCAATACTTCGTTGCCGGGGCCAAAACCAATGACCGGGATTTTATATATGCCATTTATCGTAACCCCATTGGTCGAAAAAGTCCATTTGTCGATTTTAGGCTTTTTGCTGAAGAGTTGTTCATAAGCTCTCACTCCTGTTTCAACAATTTCATGTTCTTCGGGTATTTTCCATGTAGGGTAATATTTTTCCATACCGTATTCCAATCCGGTATAGGCTTTTTCTTTGTAATCAAGCACGGTAACTTTTGCATTCATCCCTACGATAAGTCCTTCTATTTCTTTTACTGCCGATTCCTTTGTTTCGCCCCAGGTCAATCGCCTGTCGAGATGAAGCCGCGCAAAATCGGAAACAGCGCAAAGTGACGGGCTTTCAGAAACAAACTCAGAAATTGTAACGCTTCCTTTTCCAAGAAACTCATCCGAAATTAATTTCTCGTTCAGCTTTTCAATTTCGAGGGCAACTTTCGAAGCCATATAAATAGCATTTTTTCCGCGTTCGGGAGCCGAGCCATGCGACGAAATACCATAAAAACTTACATGCATTTCCAACCTGCCACGATGTCCACGATAAATGTTCAGGTTTGTGGGTTCGGTGCTGATAACAAAATCCGGTCTGATCCCGTCTTCTTCGATAATATATTTCCAGCAAAGTCCGTCGCAATCTTCTTCCATTACACTTCCCACAAAATAAATTGTAAGATCCTTATTAAAACCAAGTTCTTTCAAAATCCTTCCTGAAGTAACAAAAGCAGCCGGCCCGCCTTCCTGATCGACAGTTCCACGTCCGTGCACAAAGCCATTTTTTATTTCACCGCCAAGAGGATCGAAATCCCAATTATCGGAATTCCCTAAATCGACAGTGTCCATGTGCCCGTCGATGGCAAGGATTTTTTTTCCGTTGCCAATGCGGCCAATCACATTGCCAAGCCCATCAATCCAAACCTCATCGAAACCGACCTCTTCCATTTGCCGCTTTAATTCGAGCTGTACATCTTTCTCTTTACAACTTAACGACTTTATTTGCACTAATTTAG
>JAYENH010000929.1:0-7053 GCA_034721995.1 Bacteroidota bacterium | reverse complement strand
GCATGTAAAACCAGGCAAAGGGCCTGCATTTGTCCGCACAAAACTAAAGAATCTTACAACAGGGAAAGTTATCGACAACACTTTTTCCTCAGGAGTAAAAATAAATATTGTCAGGGTTGAACGTCGTCCATATCAGTATCTTTACAAAGACGATCTTGGCTACAACCTTATGCATACCAGCACTTACGAGCAAATAGTATTGGAACCTCATTTTATCGATAAGCCCGAATTGATGAAAGAAGGTATAGAAGTAGAAGTGCTTTTTCATGCCGAAAACGAAACCCCTTTGGTTTGCGATATGCCCCCTTTTGTTGTAATGGAAGTTAAATATACCGAACCCGGCATTAGGGGGGATACATCATCGTCGACTGCACTGAAACCTGCCACAGTTGAAACCGGTGCTGAAATCATGGTCCCGTTATTCGTAAACGAAGGCGACAAGATTAAGATTGATACACGCGATGGTTCTTATTCCGAAAGAGTTAAACAATAGCAGTAAATCAATATGAATTTTGTAATTTTGTTCATTCGTTTTGAATAAGCAATTTATGGCAAAAACCAGTAGGGAAAGAAGAGCAGCAGCCGACCAGAAATTTAAAATACTTCTGCGTTTTACTGAAGATATCAACAACAATGTGTCTATCGGAAGTTTGTTTGAAAGATACAAGAAGGTTTTACTTGAGGATCTGAAAATCGGGAAATTGCTGCTTTTTAATTTCACTAGTAGTTGGGAAGTAATATTTATACACGGTTACACTACCGACATTATAGAAAACATCGACATTGCCGAAGATTTCCTCCCTCACAAAAACTTTACAACCGTACCGGCTTATGGGCAGGAAAAAGAAGGTGGCACGGATATTCTAATCCCCGTAATCCATAAAGGACAAGCAATTGCATTTTTACTTATGGGTGATATCGACGATGACCAGTTTAAGATGAGCCAGGCAGTTAAGCACATGAATTTTGTTCATACCTTAACAAACATTATCCTGGTAGCCATCGAAAACAAAAGATTGTTCGAGGAAAACCTTCGCCAGGAAGCCTTAAAGAAAGAGCTTGAATTAGCATCGAAAATGCAAAGCATGTTGATCCCAAGCGAAAAATCGTATCCGCAAACTGTTAAAATGTCCTTTTCTACTTATTACCTTCCTCATCATGAAGTGGGTGGCGACTACTACGATTTTATCCAGCTCAACGATTCCGAAATTGGTTTTTGTATTGCTGACGTATCGGGCAAAGGAATTGCTGCTGCCTTGGTTATGTCGAATTTTCAAGCCAATCTGCGTGCCTTGTTTACCGACAATATTTCCTTGGTTGATTTGGTAATCAAGCTTAATAGAATTGTTAACGAAAATGCAAAAGGCGAAAAATACCTGACACTTTTTATTGGAAAGTACAACACATCAACCCAAATATTGAACTACATTAATGCCGCACATATACCCCCGCTGCTTTACAATAAGAATTCGGGCAAACTTAAACACCTGGAAAAGGGTTGTATCGGCATGGGCATGCTCGACGAACTAACACAAATTAATGAAGGCAAAATAAAAATATTGCCAAATTCCAAATTATTAAGTTTCACCGATGGCCTTACTGAATTTAAGTTTCAACCTCAAGAAACTGATGGTTCAATCGAAGTAGAAAAATTTATTAAAAACAACGATCGGATAGACAACAACCTAAAAGATTTGAAAAAGGCAATAAAAACCTATCTCAAAAAAGATATGATTTTTGATGACATCTCAATAATTGGTATTGAATTTTATTAATCCCATTTTTATTTCCATACTTTTATCTATTTGTTTATTGTTTGTGAAAAAACAAATTTTCAATATTAAGAGGAAACAGCATTAGAGTACTCTTCTTTTTTTTATTTACTTTTTTTCGGTTAGTAGCGATATTTTTATTAATATTGGGATAGGTTTTTTATTGATTTGTATTGTATCCAAAAAAAATTGAAATATGAATAATTATACGACTAAAAGATTAAGCTTGCTTCTCGTTGCATTCCTTATATCAGTAGTGTTTTACCGATGTAGTGCCCCGCTTAACGAAACCGATTTCGAGAAGTTTTTAGATGAATTTAATGCTGAATATATTGATCTAAACAATGCCGTTCAACTGGCAGAATTTAATGCAGCGGTATCGGGTAACGATGAAGACTACCAAAAATCCACCGATTTGAATATTCAGGTTACTAAACTTTTCTCCAGTAAATCTAAATTTAAAAAGCTTAAAAAATTTAAGGAACAAAATATTGTTGAAGATGCTTTATTATTGAAACAATTGAATTTCTTATACAATCAATATCTTTTTCACCAAATCGATCAGAATAAAATGGTGGAAATGGTAACTGCTGCGAAAAAGCTTACCAGGAAGTTTTCGGTTTACCGTACGATAATCGACAATGTAAGCTATAGCGATAGTGAGGTTGAGAATATGCTAAAGAATACTTTGTCGTCGGACAAATTAGAAATGGTATGGAAAGCCAGTAAAGAAGTTGGATCAACAGTTGCCGACGATATAATCAAGCTTGTTAAAATGAGAAATGAGGCTGCCCAATCGCTCGGTTTCGAGAATTATTTTATAATGAGTTTAGAGATGAGCGGGCAAGATATTGATAAACTTGAAAATATTTATTCGGAATTCGATCTTCTGTCCGAAGGGATTTACGATGATTTAAAAATTATAATGGATGAGAGGCTGTCTACAATTTACAGTGTACCGCAGGAGCTTTTAATGCCCTGGCATTATCAAAACAGATTTTTTCAAAAGGCCCCCAATATTTACGATGTAAATCTGGATGTTTTATATAAAGGCAAAAATATTGTAGAACTTGCCAATAAATATTTTTCGGGGATTGGGTTAGATATTTCAGGGATTCTGAAAAAAAGCGATTTGCATGAAAAATCGGGTAAAGCTCAAACGGGATTCTGTACTGATATTGACAGAAATGGAGATGTAAGGATACTGGCAAATATTGAAGATGATGAATATTCGATGAATACTTTGTTATATGAATCGGGCTTTGCTTTATACCTAAAATCGATCAATAATGATTTGCCATATTTACTACGCAGCCCATCGCATTTCTTCACTGTAGATGCAGTTGCTACATTGTTTAGTCAGTTTTCAACCAATTCGGATTGGCTTAATGAAATCGCAGGCATTAGCGTTGAGGAAAAAGCAAGGATTGAAGAGGATAGCAAAAAATACCTGCTATTGTCGAAAGTTGTATTTAGCCGATGGGCACAGGTGATGTACCATTTCGAAAAGTCGATGTACGAAAACCCTGAGCAGGATTTGAATAAACTATGGTGGGTTTTGGTTGAAAAATATCAGAAACTAAACAAACCGGCAAACTGGGACAACCCCGATTGGGCCAGCAAAAACCATTTAATAACCAAGCCCTGCACTTACCATAATTATATTCTCGGCGAATTGTTTGCTGCACAATTGCATCATTATATAAAAAACAATATTGCAAACCATGGCAATGGTGCAATAAAATGCATTAACAATCCTGAAATTGGAAAATACTTAATTGAGAAAGTTTTTAAACCGGGAAAATCAATGAACTGGGAGGAGTTGATACTAAATGCAACAGGAGAAGATTTGAATCCCGACTATTTCAAAACCACTTGTTTAGATTTGTAAAGAAAAAAGCCCCGCACAATTGGCAGGGCTAAATTTTCTACTCTACGAATGGAAAACATCCTTGATGTCTTTTCCATACAAATGATAAAAAGTTGTCAGGCTCCACGAATGCAACCTTCTTTTATCATCAACATCAAGCCAATCGACAGATTTTTTCAGTTCTTTAATAAAGAGATACCTATCGAAGCTAACTTTTTGAAGCAGAGATTTCGCATATTCTAACATAGCCTAAAGTTTTTGCTCGTTTCAACATTAATGAACAAACGAAAATGTTTGACCGAACGTATTCATAAATTGAAATAAAGTTGTATAAGTTTTTTCATGTGATGTTACGTCGATTTTCGTTTTAGGTTTCACTGAAACCCTTATAAATACAGACTTTTCATTAACAACGATCACGCAACATATTCAAAAATTTTCTATATCATTGTTGCAAAATTTTACAAATGAAAAATAGCATTCTGAAAATTGTTCTTATTACGATTATACTGATATTCAATTTGGGAACAAATGCCCAATCAATTCAATATACCATGCCCGAAGAAATAACGCAACACGAAGGGACATGGCTGCAATGGCCACATAACCACACTTATCCCCCATATTACCGGTCAGATCTTGAGCCTACCTGGATTGCAATGACCGATGCCCTTGTGGCAGGAGAAAACGTACACATTATTGCCTACGACTCTATTGAGTACAACCATATTGTTCAAGTACTTACTAATGCAAGTGTTCCGCTTACAAATGTAGATTTCTTTATCTACCCAAACAATGACGTATGGGTGAGAGACAACGGGCCAATTTTTGTTTTCGACAATAATGGGGATATTGCAATTCTGGATTGGGGTTTCAATGGTTGGGGTAACGCTGCCCCATATAGCCTTTGCGATGTTATCCCGCAGCTTGTGAGCACCGACATTGCATTGCCTTATGTTGATTTAAGTGCTATGGTTTTGGAAGGTGGCTCATTTGAAATAGATGGCAATGGTACACTGATGGCTACAAAAAGCTCAATTATAAACACCAACAGGAATCCATTGCTTACACAAATTCAGATTGAAAATTACATGACTATTAATATTGGTGTTACAAATTTTATTTGGCTCGATGGTGTTGCAGGACTGGAAATAACCGATATGCATATTGATGGATTTGCCCGGTTTCACGATTCCTCAACCATTGTTACGATGGATAGCCTCGACCTAATTTACTGGGAAGTGCCGGCAGCCGATATTAACACATTATACTGCGCACAGAATATTGTTGGTAACCCATACACCTATATATACCTGCCGCTTACAGCCAACAATGTTGTTACTACCTGGGGACAGAACCTCGGATATAAAGGCGGATATGTAAACTATTATATTGGTAATACAGCAGTTTTAGTTCCTTCATATAACGACCCCAATGATGCAACAGCAATTTCTATTTTGCAAACATTGTATCCTTCGCGAACAGTGGTTGGGATAGACGTAAGAAACTTGTATTATGGTGGTGGGATGGTGCATTGTGTTACCCAGCAACAGCCATATTATCAAAATACAGTTAGCATTTCAGGGCCAGGCAAAGACGGTATTAATTTATCACAAAACTATCCAAACCCATTTAGTGCATCTACAAATATAATTTTCACTTTGGAGAAGGAGGCATTTGTAATATTGAATGTTTACAATTCGCAGGGGAAATTGGTAACTGTTAGTATTAATTCTAAATTACAGGCAGGCGTTCATAACATTTCATTATTTGCTGAGAATTATGAAACAGGTATTTACAGCTATATTCTCAAAATTAACGAATCGACCATATTATGCAAAAAAATGGTAGTGTTGAAATAGGACTGTAGAAACTCCCATTTTCAAATAATTTGTATTTCTCTGTTTTCTTGATTTCAGAATAAACATTCGCAATACTGCCTTTTGCATAAGGCAAATTTAATTCAATATTGTCTTTTGCATTATGCAAATAAGTATTATATTTGCATATTACAAAAGGCAGAATAATTATTATGGATGAGCTAATTAACACTTCAACAAAAAAGATTGAGAATATAAATTTGGAATTCAAGCGGTTTTTAATTGATAAAATAAACTGGAAAAGGCGGCTTATCGGAATCAAAGGAGCAAGAGGAACAGGGAAAACAACTTTGCTGTTACAGTATATTAAAGAGAACTTTGGGGTTTCCGATGATGTACTATACATAAGTTTAGATTCTATTTATTTCTCAAAAAACAAATTAGTGCATCTTGCTGACAGCTTTGCAAAATCAGGAGGAAAATATCTTTTTCTGGATGAGGTTCACAAATATCCAAATTGGTCACGGGAAATTAAAAATATATATGATGACTACACAGAGCTAAAAGTAGTATTTACGGGTTCCTCAATACTCGAAATCGATAAAGCAGAAGCTGATCTGAGCAGAAGGGCAGTTATATATAAACTCCCGGTTCTATCAATAAGAGAATATATTGCATTAAAATATCGTATCGATATTGAAGTTTTTTCATTATCAGATATTCTTGAAAACCATAAAGAAATTGCAAGCAATATCAATAAAAAAATCAAGCCAATAAAGGAGTTTAATCTTTATAACCAAATTGGGGCTTATCCTTTTTTCGTCGAAGCCGAATTGGAATATTTAGACCATATCAAAAGGATTATTAACTTAATATTAGAAACTGATTTGCCGGCTGTTATTCCAATTGACTATAATTCAATTGTTAAACTCAAGCAATTACTTTTAGTAATTAGCGAAAGTGTTCCGTTTCAGCCAAATATCAGCAAACTGAGTATCAAAATTAATGTAACACGAGATACATTAATCAAATATCTTGCATACTTAGAAAAGGCCGATTTGATTTCTTTACTTCGTAGCAATACCAAAGGTATAAGCAAAATGGCAAAGCCCGATAAAATATTTTTAAACAATAGCAACTTACTTTACGCACTACAACCCAAAATGGCAAATTCGGGAACAATAAGAGAGAGTTTTTTTCATAATCAACTTTCGGTTAATCATGGTATTGAATTACCGAAAACAGGAGATTTTATTATTGATAACAAATATGTCTTTGAAATAGGAGGCCGGAACAAAACCCGAAGACAAATTATTGGTTTGCAAAACGCATACATTGTAGCAGATAATATTGAATATGGTTTTAAAAACAAGATTCCACTATGGATGTTTGGTTTTTTGTATTAGCAACTATTTCCATTCATCAAAAAAAATCAGGTGTTCGTCAAAAGAAAATGAACGTTCATCATTAATATTCAGCACAAAACAATTTTAAATTTTCTGGGCAAAAGTTAATAAAAAAAGGTGAAACCAACTGGAATCACCTTTTTTCTACTTAACTAACTTAAACCTATGAAATATTAACTTACCTG
>JAYENH010000928.1:0-7057 GCA_034721995.1 Bacteroidota bacterium | reverse complement strand
AAAAGAGTTCAGGTACTCGATATTATCAATTTCATCAATTTCTTTATGAATTTTCTTTTCTTTATAATTAACTGTGTTAATGCTGAAACTACCACCGAGGTACACCATATTATTATAGTTGGCACCGCCCGAGAAAATATACTCACCAAGCGATCCACTACTCGTAATGCTTATGCTTTGCCTTTGCCCATAATCACTTCCCTCAAAATCGCTCATCCAGGGATCTGTCGCTGTCTTCTGATAAATTAAATCTGCCTTACCTGCCAGGGAACTTCCGGTCGATGCCCAACCATTATTAGCATCGTTCACCCATTGATCAACTATCGAATTAGGGCTTTCGTTTCGTTTTATTCCAACATTCATATCGAAAGTGTTTAGGCGATTGTAGCCAAAACCAATATTTGTTGAAATCCAACCAGATTTTGCACCGGTGTTAAAAGTCCCAACAATCCCGATATTATTAAAATTAAAATCGTAACCAAAATCCTCGAAGCTATTATCACCGAGTTTTGAGTTACTTACATTGTAGGAGAAACCGGGCGTAAGCGAAAACTCAGATTTTCGATAAACTCCAATTCCTGCAGGGTTAATACTAATTGCAGAAAATGTTCCTCCGAGTGCTCCAAAGGCTCCTCCCATACTTGTAAACCTGGCCGTACCTTTTGTAAATGTTTGAGAATACCTAAGAGCATCAACTTCGTTCTGGGCAAATAAAAATCCTGAGATTAAAATTGAAACTAATATTATACTGATCTTTTTCATGACTTGAAATAATTGGTTAAATAATTGATTAAATACTTAAAGCTGTTAGTTTCAGTTTCTTATCTTCTTCCACGACTTGAAGAACCCGATGACCTTGATGAAGAACCTGATGAACGGGAACTGGATCCGGATGATCTTGAAACAGAACCGGAACTTCTGCTTGAACTACTCCGTGATGGTGTATATGATTTCGAAGAAGAACTGTTCCTTGAAGGAGTGTAAGACTTTGAGGAAGAATTGCTTCTACGCGAAGGAGTATATGATTTTGAAGAAGAATTACTCCTTGGTTTAGAATAGCTCCTTGAAGAAGAGTTTGATTTAGGTGATGAATAACTTCTTGATGTATTACTATTCGACCTTTTTGGAGCTGTATAAGTTTGTCGCGAATTATTACTCCGAGAAGTTGAATAGTTGCTGTTGCTCCGAGGCTTCGAATATGTGGATGAGCTACTGCCACGAGGTTTGCTATATGATTTCGAGCTTCCCGGTTTTGAATAATTACTGTTCGAGCCTGAGGAATTATACCTACTGTTATATTTTGGTTTCGAACTACGGCTACTCGAATTATTATATTTATAGTTTTTACTACTACCTTGTTTCGAATAGCTTGATTTACCTGATGGCTGCGTTGAAGTTGATCTGCTACTTTGTTTGCTACTTTTCTGTGTCCTGGTTTTAGGAGAAGTAGTTGTTGGTTTTGAATACCTGCTTTTTTGGCTTGTACCAGTTTTATTTTGATAACTTTCTCTTGTCTTCGAAGAATATTTATCCTGAGTTTTAGAAGATGTCTTTGAAGTTCCGGGACGTTCCCTGTTATTTACAACATTTTGTGTTGAAGGTTTTGCGCTAACACTTTCATTTGTACGCTTTGATGCTTGTGAGGTATTGCTTTGTACTGGCTTTTTGCTTATAGTATTTGTAGTGGCCCTTGATGTTGCAGTTTGTTTACTACTTGTTGTAGATGATGGCCTCATAGATTGTGTATTCTCAGGCCTTTTATTATCGCTTGACGCTGTCCGTCTACCTGAATTACTGAACGAACCACTGCTTTCGCGATATGCTAACTCTTTTCCCTCGTTAGTAATAGCTTGCTCATAAGTTTCACCAAAATCCCTGCCAGTGCTGTTATATCCGCTTGTGCTATTTGTTGGCTTGTCGTTTCTGTGCCCATAGTGAAATGAGTTGGTGCCATCGTAACTGTTGTAGTAATAATCAGAGTAGGACGAAGCATAATAGCCATCGTAATAACCGTGGTTGTAGCCATTCCAGTATGAATTGTAGTACGAAGGATAATGCCATGAATTATAATATCCGTAGCCGAATCCATAATAAGGATACCCCCATCCCATACTGTAATATCCAGGCCACCAACTATAACCTAAATAAATACTTGTTCCCCAATAATAAGGATTGTTATTATACCAATATGAATTAGTATAGTAATTATCGTAATAGCCACATCCAAAATAGGGATCGTGAAATCTTCTTATCCTTGCAGCATACGAATAGTCATAATAATCATCATATTCCGACTCGCTGTAATAATTATTGGTAACATAAGCATTTCCATCCTCATCGTAATATTCTTCTGAATAATCGGGTAGGTATTCTTCGTATGATTCATCATATTCTTCACCCTCTTCATATCTAGGCTCATACTTATATTCCTCATCACGTGTTGAATAATTGTAAGCCGTATCTTCTGCAGGGATATATTCCTCTACTTCCTGATTATACGTAACAACCCCTGATTTTGGAGTTTCAAAAACCGCTTCGTCGCCAGGTGTGTAATAAATGTCATCGTAGCCAGAACTTACATTACCGGTTGTGGTACAACCAGCAAGAAAGATTAGCATTACCGGAAAAAATTTTAACATTGTTTTCATGACTTATTCTCCTATTATTTATTTATATATTTTTGTTGCCTGTTATCATTATACGATTTGCCAAAAAGCAAACTTCATACCAAAAATACAAAAAATGGCTAAAGTTTTAACAAAGAGAAGTGAAAATTATGCACAATGGTACAACGACCTTGTGTTAAAAGCTGAACTTGCAGAGAGCACAGCAGTACGTGGAAGCATGGTAATCAAGCCCTACGGGTTTGCAATATGGGAAAAAATGCAGGCCCAGCTTGATAAAATGTTCAAAGATACCGGGCATTCCAATGCGTATTTCCCCCTTTTTATCCCAAAATCGTATTTTTCGAAAGAAGCAAGCCATGTCGAAGGATTTGCCAAAGAATGTGCAGTTGTTACTCATTACCGCCTAAAGCAAGACCCCAAAGGAAAAGGGATTATTGTTGATGAAGATGCAAAACTCGAAGAAGAATTAATTGTTCGGCCAACTTCAGAAACAATTATTTGGGACACTTACAGAAAGTGGATTCAATCGTATCGCGATTTGCCTCTATTGATAAACCAATGGGCAAATGTTGTTCGTTGGGAAATGCGTACACGCTTGTTTTTGCGCACCTCCGAATTCTTGTGGCAAGAAGGCCACACAGCCCATGCAACAAAAGATGAGGCTATACAAGAAACTACACAAATGATAAATGTATATGCCGAATTTGCCCGCAATTGGATGGCAATGCCTGTTACAATTGGAGGAAAAACCGAAACAGAACGCTTTGCCGGCGCACTCGATACGTATACGATTGAAGCAATGATGCAGGACGGAAAAGCACTTCAATGTGGGACTTCTCATTTTTTGGGGCAAAATTTTGCAAAAGCTTTCGATGTTAAATTCACAAGCAAAGAAGGAAAACTCGATCATGTATGGGCAACTTCATGGGGGGTTTCAACGCGATTAATTGGAGCTTTGATTATGGCCCATTCCGATGACAATGGACTTGTGCTTCCTCCAAAGCTTGCACCTATACAAGTTGTAATTGTGCCCATTTACAAGGGAAAAGATGAGATGGACAAAATATTTGAGGCTGGCGACAAACTCCGAAAAGAAATTGCCGATGCCGGGATTTTAGTAAAATTCGATCATCGCGATACACATAAACCAGGGTTCAAGTTTGCCGAATACGAGCTAAAAGGTGTTCCTATACGACTGGCGATTGGTCCACGAGATGTTGCAAATGGAAATGTTGAACTTGCAAGACGAGACACTCTCGAAAAGAAAATTTATCCGCAGGAAGGAATCGTTGATGTAATTGCAAATCTTTTAGATGAAATTCAGGCAAATATTTACTCGAAGGCCGAAAATTTCAAAAAGGAAAACACATACAACACTGATACCTGGGATGAATTTAAAGATATTGTGGAAAATAAAGGAGGTTTTGTATATGCGCACTGGGATGGCACAGTAGAAACTGAGAATAAGATAAAAGAAGAAACAAAAGCTACCATTCGCTGTATTCCACAAGACAACCCTCTCGAAGAGGGAAAATGTATTTACTCGGGGAAACCATCAATACAAAGGGTGATATTTGCAAAAGCATACTAAGGGGATTGATGATTGATGATTGATTATTGATTATTGTTTTTTTATTTAGTTTATGTTTGAAAATTAAAAAATGACTACAATAACTATATAAAAAAACCAAGGAGTTTTTGAAAAACAATTTAACAATTTAGCGAATAAGCTACCTTTGAGGTAAAATTAGAAAACCGGGATTAGAATATGAAGATTTGGATTACTCGAAAAGTTTAGACTTTTTGTTGATGACAATTAACGGGATAGATGATACCATAAATAATAATAATTCTTTAAAAACTTAAAAATGAGAAAGTACAGTTTTATTTTATTGATTACAATGTTATGTGTTACGGCACAAGTTTATACACAGGAAAATCCTTTTGGGAATAATTCATTTGAGCCGGCTAACATGAAAGAGTTAAGTTCTGACAAATACAAAGATTGGGTAGGCGAATATATAAGGGTACCGCTACGCTCCGATTTCAAATATCTTTCGGAGGAAGATAAGGAAATGCTGCCTTTACTTTTCGAAGTTGCCAAAATAATGGACGAAATATACTGGCAACAGGCATTCGGCAACAAAGTCCAGCTTATGAAACACATCAAATCGGAAGAGGCAAAACAACTGGCAGAAATTAACTACGGCCCATGGAACCGTTTGCACGGGAATAAACCAAATTTCGAGCATGTTGGGCAAAAACCTGCAGGGGCTAACTTTTACCCACACGACATGACAAAAGAGGAATTTGAAAGATTTGAAAACCCCGATAAAACAAGTCAGTATACTATCATCAGAAGAAATAGCAAAGGTGAACTAATGACTATACCTTACCATGTTGTTTATGCCGATAAAATTCAAAAAGCAGCCCGGCTTATGCAGGTTGCCAGCGAGGTAACTACCGATCAGTCTTTTGCAAATTATCTGAGGTTAAGGTCGGAGGCCATGCTCAACGACGATTACCTTGAAAGTGATATGGCCTGGATGGATATGAAAACAAATACAATTGATTTTGTTGTTGGCCCAATTGAAAATTACGAAGACGGACTTTTCAGTTATAAAGCTGCACACGAAGCTTTTATTCTGATTAAAGACATGGAATGGTCGAAACGGCTTGAGCATTATGCCACGATACTTCCAGAACTACAAACACAACTGCCATGTGATGAAAAATATAAACAAGAAATACCAGGACGAAATTCTGATCTGGCTGTTTACGATGCTATTTATTATACAGGCGATTGCAATGCCGGTAGTAAAACTATTGCCATAAATTTACCAAACGACAAACGTGTACAATTAGAAAAAGGCAGCCGCAGACTTCAACTTAAAAATGCAATGCGCGCTAAATTCGACAATATCCTTATTCCCATTTCAAAAGAATTAATAGATCCCTCGCAACAAGGATTCATTACATTCGATGCTTTTTTCCAAAATACAATGTTCCACGAGGTTGCCCATGGTTTAGGTATTAAAAATACTATCACCGAAAAAGGCGGGGTACGCGAAGCATTAAAAGAGCAATATTCAGCAATAGAAGAAGGTAAGGCCGATATTCTTGGTTTATTCTTAGTTACTAAATTGCAGGAAATGGGCGAACTTGATGTCGATTTGATGAACAATTATGTAACATTTATGGCAGGGATTTTCCGCTCAATACGCTTTGGTGCATCAAGTGCACATGCAAAGGCCAATCTTATGCGTTTTAATTATTTTAAAGAAAAAAGTGCGTTTACAAAATCTGAAGAGGGTTTTTACAAAATCGATTTTGAAAAAATGCAGGAAGCCATGAATTCGCTCTCAGAATTAATTTTAAGCCTTCAGGGCGATGGCAATTACGAAGGTGTTAAAAAGCTAATGGACGAAAAAGCCGTAATTGGCCCACAACTACAAAAAGATTTAGACAAGCTGAAAAAATCAAAAATCCCTGTTGATGTAATTTTCGACCAGGGAGTTAATGTGGTAGGATTAAAATAAAAACAGACAATTCTCAGTAGGCAGTTCTCAGTCCTCAGGCTTCAGTAGGCAGCCCACTGGAGACTGAGAACTGGAGACTGGAGACTGGAGACTGAAAAGAAAAAAATATGGCAAGAATAGTTGGAAATAATTTGAACAAAAATAATGTCAATATTTTTATTGTCGAAGACAATGAATTGGATGCGCAGGTTCTCACTCAAGAATTTGAGCTAAACACAAATTATGAGATAAAACAATTTCTTTCGGGCGAGCATTTCCTAAAATACCTGATTGCAAACCCTCCACATAAAAAAAGTATTGTGATAATTGTGCTCAATTATATCTTAAATTCAATAAATATTGAGGCGAAAAATGGCATTGAGATTTTAAAAACCATTAAGGAGATCAATCTCGATTACGAAGTTATTATGATCTCGGCGCAACCCGATGTCGACATTGTTACATCGGCCATTCATTATGGTGCCGTAACATTTGTTAAAAAAAACGAGAATTCCTTTCTACGTATTCAAAACAATATCAACTGGATAATATCAAAAAAAATACTGAAAAGGAAAAAAGCATCCACTATTGCTTCAATATTTATTTTTGCACTGGTCTTAATTGTAATCACAATATCTGTATTAATATTAATAAAATATTTCCCTGATTTAATGCAAAGATAGTTGCTGTTTTTTTTGATATAAATGTAGGTTCCAGGCTAAATCTTGTTTTGAGGTATTGGCATTTTATTTTTGAATGACAAAATTCCAAATGACGTATACGTTGCCACGGTTCGAAGCCATGGCACGTGGTTTTCCCGAAAAGTATTATTGCAGGCTTCGCTTTACACCATAATAAAACTTATCTCTCTCCCAACTTTCTTCCACCATCGAATTCACGACTGCCAACTGG
>JAYENH010000927.1:0-7076 GCA_034721995.1 Bacteroidota bacterium | reverse complement strand
ATGCAAAGACATATTTATCGAAAAAGCCAATAATCTTAACAGTAAAATAATTTTTGCTAATGAAATTTTCAGCATCCCTTATTCCATGCAAAATACCGAAGGTTTGCAGGTTTTTAATGTTGAATCTAAATTTGATAATAATTATAAAAACCTGGCGATCGATCTACTTGGCCAATATCAGAAAAAAAATGTAATTACCTGTTTGGCAGCTATCAAAATACTTATTGAAAAAGGATTTCGAATTACAAAAGCCCACATTTACGAAGCCCTTAAACAAGCATCCAAAATTACAGGATTATCGGGCAGGTGGCAAATTATCGGGCATAACCCCTTAATCGTGGCAGATGCCGGGCACAACGAGGAAGGGATTAAACAGGTAATGGAACAAATTAAAACCACAGCCTACAAAAACCTACATATAATTATTGGTATGGTAAACGACAAAAACATCGACAAAATACTTTCGCTAATGCCCAAAAATGCAAGCTATTATTTTACAAAAGCAAATATCCCACGGGCACTATCCGAAAAAGAATTAAAAGAACAAGCAAAAAAATATGCTTTGTCGGGGAGCTGTTTTTCAACTGTCGAAAAAGCACTTAATCACGCCAAGAGCCTTGCCCTGCCCGAAGATTTTATTTTTGTGGGGGGATCGACTTTCGTGGCCGCAGAAGCCATTTGAGGAAGTCGGAAGACAGAAGAGGCCGAAGAGATGAAAAGATAAAGAGACGGCTCATCCAAAGACTTCGAGTCATCGGATGAGTTTGAATGGAATTCATATAAGGCATTAAACCTGTTTGAAAAAGCCCATGTCATCCACATTCATATTTTTGTTAGTAGCTTTAGCTGCGCTATGATATTGTGAATACCAGAAAATCACTATCTTTGCTTAAAAATAATTCGATGAACAAAATTGCTATCATACTGATTATTGTCTTTGGTGTCACCACTTCATATTCCCAGGATCAAAGCATCCCTTATACACTTGCCGACAGAGACAGGTTGATACAGGTTGAAGCCAATGTAAACGGTATGCGCAATGAAATGAACAGCTTGCGCAATGAGATGAACAGCTTGCGCAATGAGATGAACAGCTTGCGCAATGAGATGAACAGCTTGCGCAGTGAAATAGATGCAAAATTAGAATCAATTAACAGTAGATTTGACGGAATTCAAATACAATTTGACGGAATTAACCAACGGCTTGACAGTCAGCAAACATTTCTCTTTTGGGGCTTTGGTTTGCTCTTCACTTTTATGATATTTATGCTGGGTTTTATTTTGTGGGACAGAAGGACTACCCTTGCCCCCGTCAAGATTGAAGTGGAACATTTGAAACAGACTGATGAACAAATCATAGAAGTCATTCGCAAACATTCAGAATTCCACCCCAAACTTCGCGAATTACTTAAAGTAGCCGGAATGCTTTAACCTGAAGAATTTCTCGAGCAAATCTGTTCTCCCTGTTTAACAACAAAACTTTTATTCCATTAGATATTTGTTTTTTATGCCAAATCATATTTTATGCTGAATCATAAATATATATTTATGATAAATCATATTTATTATTTTATGCTGAATCATATTTATTATTTTATGCCAAACCATAAAAATAATTTTATACATTTGCACAAATACAATTTTATGTAATTATGATTATATCAGTAGTAAGCCTCAAAGGTGGCACAGGCAAATCGACCATTAGTCAGAACCTGGCAGTTTGTTATGCCCACATGGGATATAAGGTTACAATTGTCGATACCGATGCAAACGGAAGCACGGTACGATGGTCAGGATTAAGACAGGATGACTTACCAACAATTACAGTTTTGGCATTAAACGACGGAAATGCTTTGCGAAAAAACGTAAAACTCCTACACAAAGATTGCGACATCCTGATTATTGACGGAACCCCTGCCCTATCGGAACTGGCAAGCACTACCCTGCTTTTGGCAGATATTGCACTTATCCCGATTAAGCCCGGTCCCCTTGACATTTGGGCTACCGAAAAATTTCTGGAGAAATACGAAAATGTACGTACCTTAAACGATGGCCTAAGCGCATACTTTGTTTTAAACCAATACATTTTCAGGAGCAATCTCGGAAAAGAAGTAGCCGAGGTTTTAGAAGAAATGCCAATCCCTTTGCTAAAAACAATTTTGCATTTACGCGTAGCTTTCTCCGAGTGCATTTCGGGCGGAATGGGAGCATTCGAATACAAGGATCCAAAAGCTATTGACGAAGCTGTTTCCCTTTCGAATGAAGTACTTGAAATTATTGAAAGCTTACAGTAAGAAGTCCTCAGTAGGCAGCAAGCAGGTATTGCGATAATGGAAGCAGAAAAATAAATATGTTTTTATGATTTTATGTAAATATTAAAATATGTCGAATAAGAGAATAACAAGGCCAAGCCTGGGTTCTACTCTTAAAAAGAAAATAGAACTTAGCAAACCGGAAAAAGAAATTGAGATTGTTGAAGAACAGATCAAAGAACTTCATTCAGAAAAGAAAAAAGAAAAAGCCCGGCAACCAACTGAGGAATTAATCCGAACAACGATTTTTGTTCCGAAGAATCTTTACAAATCAATAAAAGTGTATTGCGCACAGCAAGACGATCTGAAAATTAAGGAATTTGTAACAAAGGCAATTCAGGAAAAATGCAAAAAACTAAAACTCATTTAGATTAAAATAGCCACAAATGCACGAATGAATTTTCCTATTTTTGCCAATAATTAAAAATGCTGAAACAAACCTGTTTATGACAAACAATTCGATACCTGAAGAAGAAAAACGTTCGCTAAATTTTATCGAACAATTTGTAAAAGAAGATCTTGAAAACGACAAAAACGATGGAAGGATTCATACTCGTTTTCCCCCGGAACCTAATGGCTATCTGCACATAGGACATGCCAAAGCTATTTGCTTAGATTTTGGCATAGCCGAACGCAACAACGGAAAATGCAACCTGCGCTTCGACGATACCAACCCATCGAAAGAAGAAGTTGAATATATTGACTCTATCAAAAATGATATTCATTGGTTAGGATTTGACTGGGAAGGTCGCGAATATTATGCCTCAGATTATTTTGGGAAATTGTACGATTTTGCAATAGATTTGATAAAGCGCGGCCTGGCTTACATCGACGATCAATCGGCAGAATTAATAAGCCAACAAAAAGGCACGCCAAACAAACCCGGTATCGAAAGCCCCTTTCGCAACCGCCCCTTAGAAGAAAGCCTCGATTTGTTCCGCCGGATGAACGAAGGCGAATTTGACGAAGGTTCGAGGGTACTCCGTGCAAAAGTTGATATGACATCGCCGAACATGCACAAGCGCGACCCTATTATTTATCGAATTATGAAATTACCACATCATCGTACGGGCGACAAATGGAAAGTATATCCGATGTACGATTTTGCCCACGGACAATCCGATTATTTCGAAGGCATAACACATAGCTTGTGCACCCTCGAATTTGAAGTACACCGGCCATTATACGATTGGTTTATCGATAAATTAATGGATAGCGATTACCGGCCACGGCAAATCGAATTCAACCGGCTCAACCTTACCTACACTGTAATGAGCAAACGTAAACTGCTTCATTTGGTAAAAATTGGCAAAGTTTCGGGCTGGGACGATCCGCGTATGCCAAGCCTTACCGGATTGCGGCGACGAGGTTATACCCCGGCTTCGATCCGTAATTTTATCGATATGATTGGCTACACAAAATACGAAGCTACAAACGATGTAGGACTTTTAGAACATGCCCTTCGCGAAGACCTTAATAAAAATGCAAATCGCGTAATGGCAGTTTTGAAACCCTTAAAACTTATAATCACCAATTATCCCGAAGGGAAAGAGGAACAATTGGAAACCATAAATAATCCTGAAAATCCTGATGCCGGTTCGCGCATGTTGCCCTTTAGCCGCGAAATTTATATCGAACAAGATGACTTTATGGAAGACCCTCCAAAGAAATTTTTCCGCTTGGGGCCAGGTCGCGAAGTCCGCTTGAAATCAGCATATATTATAAAATGTGAAGATTTTGTAAAAGACCCCGAAACCGGGAATATTACCGAAGTCCGTTGCACTTACGATCCTGAAACGAAAAGCGGATCGGGAATAAGCCGAAAGGTAAAAGGCACACTTCATTGGGTGACGACCAAACATTCCATCGATGCCGAGGTGCGATTGTACGACAGGCTTTTTGTTGATGAAAACCCCGATGGCCATAAAGATAAAGAATTTACCGAATTTTTGAATCCTGAATCGTTGGAAGTTTTGAGTAATTGCAAACTCGAACCCAGCCTGGCAAATGCAAAAGTCGAAAACCGCTTTCAATTTACGCGCCTGGGTTATTTCTGCTTAGACAGCAAAGATTCAAAACCAGGAAACCTTGTTTTTAACCGTACTGTTCCGTTGAGAGATTCGTGGTCGAAGAGGAAATAGAGAATCAAAAGTTCTGGGTTCAAAGTTTTAGGGAGTTGAGAGTTGAGAAAATGAAATTTAATTGTAATAATTTTATAGCATTCACAAATTATAGATAACTTTGTTTCTTATTCTGAATAAACATATTAACCTTAAAATATAAAGAAAATGAAAAAAACATCCTACCCTGTTATTTTTCTCGCGAGCCTGCTTTTATTGCAATTTTCAAGTATTGCAGGAATACACTCAAGCACATTTCTACAATCTCCCGATTCTGTGGTTTCTGTAAATGTGGTACCTGATTGTGACACCGCCTGTGGTATGAGTTATCCATTGCCCAATACTCCAATCCTCGGACAGACAGGCGAATGGAATTGTTCATCATCAGCAATAAGTTTTCAAACAATAGATTCTGTTTTTTATGCAGAGGTTTCTAATATTTCACCAAACAATCCTGCTACTTACACATTGGTTTGGACAGAGACAGGCCCCGGATTTACAGCTAATGATACAATAGAAATACTATTCGCCCCTACCCCATCAGGTGATATTAAGGCAATTTACGAACCTCATTGTATTGGGTATCCAGCTAAATTAAAAGCACATGATGATTACAGTATTGTATATTGGGATTGGGTTGACATGGATGGAGGTACTATTATATATCCGGCAAATCCTATTCCAGACAGTCTTGGTCAAGGTCCTGTTTTTGTAAAATGGCATAACCCTACTTACGGAGAAGAGCATTATGTTAAATTAATTACAACCAATGTATGGGGCTGTATTTCGCCAACTGATGCTGACACGATTTCAGAACCAAATAGTATATATGTTTATATTTATGTACAGTTTTCAACTGATGGATTAGCAAATGGAGAAATTTCGTTATATCCTCAAAATAGCAGCCTGATAAATATTTACAACTGGATCGATACTTTAGGCATTACCTGGGCCGACCCAATGGCAGACCACCAAATAGATTTGCTTGCTGCTGATTATTGGTTTTCGGCCAATGCAAAGTCATTAACTGAACCAAATGACAGCAATTATCGTTGTACGGACACGTTCATGGTAACTGTACCTGATTCAGTATTATCCATAAATGTTTTGGAAAACAATTCAAAAGCGAACTTACACATCTATCCAAACCCAGTTTCAGAAATAGCAACATTGACATTCGAAACTCCCTCATTCGATGAATATTCCATTTCTGTTTTCAACAAACAAGGGCAATTAGTTTTATATCGAAAAGTGGAATTAAACACAGGCAGGCAGGAATTAGTTTTGAATATTGAGGAACTTGTTCCGGGAAATTATTCTGTGCAAATCCATAGCTCAGAGCTAAATTCGCGAACAAGTAGTTTTAGCCTTCAGAATAAATTTGTGAAAATAAGGTAAAGTAAAATTTCTATTCTGTTTGAGTTATTATCAGAAATAAATTAATGATAGATATTTATGTTTATTGTAATGTGTAATTTGAATAGATATCCTACTGTTCTGAGAAATTCTAAAACAACAACAGAGTTCCGGTATTTATGTAACTTTTTGTATCTTTGCAAATAAAGTGAAATAGTGAAATTAATTAATAAGGGGCTTAATGATAATGAATGGATTTAATTTTAAGAATATGAAAGACTTGACAGACATTCGGGAAATAGAAAACATCCAGCATTTGAACAATGAATATGATTTGCAAAAAGCATTGTTGCTTCATCGAAAATTACGTTTAATGACAGAGAATAATCCAGACTTAATACCAATTCGAAAACGTTTGTTCAATTTGATACATGACTATGAATCTATACATTGGTCTGATAGCGAAAAAATTACCGACACACAATTTGAAGAATCAGAGATAGCTGAAATATTGGTTGAATCGGAAAGAAAATTTATTCAAAAACGGAAAGAAACAATAATAAATCGATTAAAAATGTTCGATATGAACCAACAGGACTTAGGCATTTTACTTGAGCATAGAAAATCATATATGTCAGAAATAATTAATGGTGTCTTAAAGTTTTCGTTAAAAGACCTGATTATTGTCCATAGGGTTTTAGGAATTGAATTGTCGAAATTAATCCCAACTTATTTACATAATGAGACCAGGAAAAGAGTAGAAGAATCTATTAATCGCCTGAATAAACCGAAATTAAAATTTAAGAAGGAAGATTTGATGATGGTTTAATAATAGATATAACAATAACTCAGAGCACTAACATTTGCAACAAAAAGTGTAAATTGATAAATGAAAACTGTCAAAGTTAAAGAACTAATAAAATCACTTTAAGCAGACGTGTATTATCTATTTCGACACAATAGATTCAGTCATTGACAGTTTAAACATGATTTAAAATCCAGAAAAGTAACAGTAGTATGAATATTAGTTATTAAAGAACCGGTTGATATGAACTTAAATGAATTTCAAAATGCTGCCAACGCCATACGCGGGCTGGCAATGGATGCTGTGCAAAAGGCAAACTCCGGTCATCCCGGAATGCCAATGGGAATGGCCGATGTAGCTACCGTTTTGTGGAAAAACTTCCTGAAACACAATCCCCAAAACACTAAATGGTTTAACCGCGACCGCTTTGTTCTTTCGGGCGGCCATGGCAGCATGTTAATTTATAGTTTGCTTCACCTTGCG
>JAYENH010000926.1:0-1546 GCA_034721995.1 Bacteroidota bacterium | reverse complement strand
CAAATTCCTGATCCTTGAGTCCATGGGGGCCAAAAATGGCAATACCAATCCATCCCAGGCTAAGAGCACCAATGTACGCAATCACTGTCCATGCAATACCGATGTTCCGTGCTTGTTTCGCTTGTTTGGGATTTTTAATGGCCATAAATCTCATGCTAAGTTGAGGTTGTCCGCCGAGGTAACCGAAAAACCAAGAGAAGCCACCCATAATTACAATTCCGGCACCAAAGCCTTTTAATCCATGAAGTATAGAATTGTATTCAGGTCCGGCCAGGGTAAGTGCTTCAGGAATCGAATGTGCAAACAAATCGGGATGATCGGCTATGTACATGAAACCTACAATGGGGCCGATTATTAATGTGGCTATCATAACAATGGCCTGAATAACATCGGTATAAACCACACTGCGGAAACCGCCATAAATAGTATAAGGAACAATCACGGCAGCTGTAATCAACATTCCCAGTTTTGGGTCGATGTCGAACATGGCATGGAGTGTTTTTCCTCCACCTAAAAATTGGGCACCAACATAAAAAAAGAAAAAGAATACAATTGTGAAACTACCAACTATCCTTATCCATTTGCCAACTTCTCCATGTCGTTTTGCAATATATTCTGTAAAAGTGCTGATTTGGTATTTCTCGGCCTCATCGCGCAATCGCCATGCAAGCAAGGACCATGTTGTTATTATACCGGAAACGCAGCCGATTGCAGTCCATATTTCAACTAAGCCGGTTGCATAAGCAGCACCCGGCAGACCCAGTAATGCCCACGACGATTCTCCCGTGGCACGCTCCGAAAGTGCTGCCACCCACCCCGGCAGGTCTCTGCCCGCAATAGCATAATCAGAATTGGTTTTTACTTTTCTGCCCTGATACAAGCCCCATAAAACAAGCAGGCCCATATAACTTATCATTACAATCAATAATAGAAATTTGTCTTCCACGATTATTTGTTTTTCAATGAAGAAACAAAATAAGCTAATTTTAGATTTTTATGCAATAACTGATATTTTTATTCGATTGGTAATTGACGAGTAAATCCTTCTTCTAAGGATATTATTGTTTCGGTGCTGGTAATTTCTGCTATTGATTGAATTTGTTGTACTATTATTTCTTTCAAATGTTCGTTGCTTTTAGCGTAAATTTTTATCAGCAAACTGTATTTTCCTGTAACGTGATGACATTCAGTAATTTCGGGAATCATGGTGATTTTTCTGAACACTTCTTCGTGTGTTGTAGGGCTTATTAGGTTTATCCCAATGCTTATGTATGCACATGTAAGATAGCCTGCTTTTTGATAAGAAAAAATAATTTGAGAGCCTTTAATTATTTTCGATTCAAGCATTCGCTGTATTCGTTGATGTATTGCTGCTCCCGAAACATTACAATTTCGAGCCACTTCGAGGTACGACATTCGAGCATTTTTGCTAAGGAGGCTTAGTATTTTTTTGTCTAAACTATCAAGATGGAAGTTCTTTGGCATTTTTATATCTTATTATTTATGATTTATACAAAATATGATTGTTTTGCTTACAAATTTAAAA
>JAYENH010000925.1:0-1547 GCA_034721995.1 Bacteroidota bacterium | reverse complement strand
GAAAAATCCGGCATTGAAATTAGAGCATGTAAAACAGAAATTAGTACCACACAGACCTAAATAGTGTTTGCACGAAAACTCCTGTTTTTCGAAAGTCTCTGAAAAGAAATCGTCAAGAACAAGGCCTGTAAGACTTGCAAGTTGAGCATAACGCAGTTATTGGCGTTTTCTTGCGGAGACTATTTATATTTTTTGATCTCTCCGCTTTTCACTCTTTTCATGTAAGAAATTAAATCTCTCCTTACTTCGGGTGCAAGAATAATAAGTCCGAGGATATTAGGGAATGCCATTGAGAGGATCATCATATCGGAAAAGTCGATAACTGCTCCAAGTTGCGAGGATGCCCCCACAATAATAAAGCCCAGGAATATAATTTGGTATGTAAGTCTCATGTGTTTTTTAGTGCCGAATTTTTTCTCAAAAAAGCTTCCGAAGAGATAATTAAAACCCTTTTGCCCATAATAAGACCAGGAAATCATGGTAGAAAAAGCAAACAAGATTATAGCGATAACGAGTAAATACGGGAACCATGCAAATACACTTTCGAATGCAGCCGAGGTAAGTTGGGCTCCCTCCAATCCTGTAGGATTTTCATGGAAACCTGTGAAAATAAGTACCAGTGCCGTCATTGTGCAAATAATAACTGTATCGACAAATGGTTCTAAAAGTGCAACAATACCTTCGGTAACAGGCTCGTCGGTTTTTACTGCCGAGTGGGCAATAGATGCCGATCCCACGCCTGCTTCGTTAGAAAATGCCGCGCGTTGAAACCCAACAATCAAAACACCAATTACACCACCTTTAAGTGCCGCAGGTGCAAACGCCCCCGAAAATATTAATCGAAATGCTTCGCCAATGTGAGAAATGTTTATGAAAATAATTATTAAAGCTACCGAAACATACATTATTGCCATGAAGGGGACAATTTTTTCGGTAACCTTAGCAATACTTTTTATGCCTCCAATAATAACTGCTCCTACCAGAATGGCCAGGATAATACCAAATATCCAACCTTGTCCTTCGAGAGCGGGATAAATAACTGTGAGTTGAGAAAACGCCTGGTTTGCCTGAAACATATTTCCCCCGCCAAACGAACCTCCTATTACCAGAATGGCAAATATTACGGCCAATATTTTTCCTAATGCGCCCATATTTTTCTTTTTTAAGGCGTTACTTAAATAATACATTGGGCCGCCTGAAACTGAACCGTCCTTTTCAATCTTCCGATATTTTACGCCGAGGGTACATTCTACAAATTTCGATGACATGCCGAGGAAACCGGCTAATATCATCCAAAATGTAGCACCGGGGCCTCCAATGGAAATGGCAATAGCAACACCGGCAATATTGCCAAGCCCCACAGTTGCCGACAGGGCAGTGGCAAGGGCCTGAAAATGCGATACTTCGCCTTTGTGGCTGGGATTGTCGTATTTCCCTGCAACAAGCTGAATAGCATGTTTAAATCCCTTGATATTTATAAAACGCATAAAAAAAGTAAAAAAGAGTGCCCCCAAAACCAACCAAACAACTACAAAGGGACTTTTCAT
>JAYENH010000924.1:0-1549 GCA_034721995.1 Bacteroidota bacterium | reverse complement strand
CAGGCCAATATTTATATAAATTTGCTTGTTGTTGGGTTTGTACCTAAGTGCTGACAGAAAAACATTTACCGCATTATGGTATTCTTTTACCATTCCGTAGGCCATTCCCAGGTCGTTCAAAATATCGATGTCTTCAGGTTTCAATTCCGATGCACGTTTCAAATACTTGATTGCATTTGGAATATCGTTTTTTTCTTTGCCATACAATAAACCTATCTGGTGGTTAACATCTGACCTTTCGGGATTCACTTCCAGGAACTTAAAAAAATAATCCAGCTCTTTATCAGTGTTTTTCAGGCTACTGATTACCACCGATAAGTTACGGTACACATCGTACATATTTGGTTTAAGTTCAGCAATTCTCAAATAATAATGCAGGGTAGAATCGACAGATCTGTCGTACTCGAACCAGGCATTTGCCAACAATAACATGGCATTAACATACTTAGGGTGTATCGATATTGATTTTTGAAAATACCGGATCGATTGCTCAAGAAGTTTTTTTTGCTCAGTCTGATTAGTTATTTCTTCGCCTTTGTGATAAAGTATTTCGCCCAATCCTGCATTGCTTTTTATACTGTTCGACGAAGTTTCGATATCGGTCGAAAATAAAGTTTCGTTGTCTTTCCATGCCGAATTACGCGCAATGGTTTTTACAGAAAACAGTAACACTATTACACCCAAGCCTATATAAACAAGCTTTTTAAAACTTTCGGGATTTGATATTTTAGGTTTAAGTTTTTCGATAAGCAAATATGCTATAACAAAGCAAAAGCCAATGGAGGAAATATAGATAAACCGTTCGTTCATAAATACCCCCACAGGAAAAAGTAAATTGGAAACAATCGAAAGGGGCAACAGATAAAACCAAATGCCATAAGCAATTTTATTTTTATTTCTGATTGCTATTACTGCAAACACAAGCAATGCTGCATTGGCAATCAGCGATAACAAAACCTCCCAGTCGCCCCAACTCATAAGTGGAATATGATAAGGATAATAATCGAAAGTAAGCGGATGAGGAAAAACCAGCAATTTCAGGTAAAGTCCCAAGGTATAAAAAACAGTGGCAAACCGCTCTCCTGTTGTTGCATCAAGAAAAGGATTATTTAAAAGCTCTTTTTCGATTTCCATTGCAGCACCGCCGATTACTGCCTGTCTTATTGCAAGAAATATAACTGTGGCAATGCCCAAAGGGACAAGACTAATAAGGATTTTGCGTAATTTATGTTCAGTAAAAACATAAGCCGTAAGCGGGATAATCGCAAAAAAAGTAATAGTATTTTCTTTCGACAGCAGTCCAAGAAAAAAAACGATACCACTATAAATGAGGTATTTCCTTTGTTTGGTTTCTAAAAAACGAAGTGTCAGGAAACAGGCATACAGCGAACCAAGCAAGGCGAAAATCTCATCGCGGCCTTTAATGTTTGCTACAACCTCGGTATGTATGGGATGTACCAAAAAAAGTAAGGTAGTTATAAATGGTATGCTTAGGTAAGGGTTTTGGCCTTTCGTGCCGGGAATAAGTTTCAGGAATAAAAGATAAAGC
>JAYENH010000923.1:0-7122 GCA_034721995.1 Bacteroidota bacterium | reverse complement strand
CAAAAGGAATCGATTATAAGGTAAAAACTGGCGAAGCTGCATTTTATGGCCCTAAACTCGATTTTATGGTAAAAGATGCGATAGGAAGGGAATGGCAATTAGGCACAATCCAGGTGGATTATAATTTGCCCGAACGTTTTGAACTGGAATATATTGGCAGCGACAACCAAAAGCACAGGCCTGTAATGATACACCGCGCCCCATTTGGTTCTATGGAACGTTTTATTGCAGTTTTAATAGAGCATACTGCCGGCAAATTCCCATTATGGCTAACCCCCGAACAAGCAGTTATTATTCCGGTTAGTGAGAGATATAACGAGTATGCAAAAAATGTTTTGAATTATCTAAATAATTACGATATTCGCACCATTATTGACGAACGAAACGAAAAGGTAGGTAGAAAGATAAGAGACAATGAGTTAAAGCGTATTCCTTACCTTATAATTGTTGGCGAAGAAGAAGTTGAAAACCAAAATATTTCGGTTCGAAAGCAGGGGCACGGTGATTTAGGAAAATTTAGTGCCGATGAATTTATTGAGATAATAGAAAAAGAAGTTAATAATCAACTTCAGGAAATATAAATAATGTTTAACTAAATCAGGAGGATAGAAACATAGCTCATTTTAGACCACGTCCAAGGGTACGATTCGAAAAAAGGAATCCACATAAAATTAATAATTTTATTACTGCCCAGGCAGTAAGAGTTGTTGGCGACAATATTGATGATCCCAGAATATTGTCAATTGTTGATGCCATTAAATTGGCAGATGATATGGATTTGGATTTAGTGGAGATTTCTCCAAACGCCAATCCCCCGGTATGCAAAGTTACCGATTATCAAAAATTCCTATATCATCAAAAAAAGAAACAAAAAGAGCTTAAATCCAAGGCAACAAAAATTGTAGTTAAAGAAATCAGGTTTGGTCCAAACACCGACGATCATGATTTTAATTTCAAATTAAAACACGCCACTAAGTTTTTAGAAGATGGGGCAAAAGTTAAAGCTTTTGTATTTTTTAAAGGCAGGTCGATATTGTTTAAAGAGAAAGGCGAGATTTTATTGTTACGCCTTGCACAGGAACTTGAAGAATACGGGAAAGTAGAGCAAATGCCAAAACTTATGGGCAAACGTATGACAATGTTTCTAACTCCAAAAGTACAAGGAAAAAAATAGAAATTTATATATAAACCAGAGTGTATTAGCCGAAAGATTCCGGGTTGCCGGAACGCTAAACATTCGCAAATCAATTTAGTATTATGCCAAAGATGAAAACTAAATCCGGTGCAAAGAAACGCTTTAGCATCACCGGAAGTGGAAAAATCAAAAGGAAACACGCATTTAAAAGCCACATCCTGACGAAGAAATCCAAAAAGAGAAAGAGGAATTTGACTTATTCTGGAATTGTTGACAAAGTTGATGAGAAAAACATCAAGTTATGTCTTGCAATGAAATAATCCTAAAAAGTAAAAAAAGTTTTAACAGAATGACTTAGCCGAAAGATTCCGGTGTATCCGGGACGCTAAACATTCAAAAAAAAGAAAATTATGCCAAGATCAGTAAATTCTGTAGCAGCAAAACAGAGAAGGAAAAAAGTACTGAAGCAAACCAAGGGTAGCTTCGGTGCAAGGAAAAACGTTCACACAGTAGCAAAAAACTCATTAGAAAAAGGCCTGCAATATGCATATCGCGATCGTAGGACAAAAAAACGGAATTTCCGCGCATTATGGATTCAGAGGATTAATGCCGGGGTACGCGAACATGGATTATCATATTCCGAGTTTATGGGAAAACTTCACAAGAAGGAAATCCTAATTAACCGAAAAAGTCTTGCCGATTTGGCAATGAACCATCCCGATGCTTTTACTGCAATTGTAAATGCTGTTAAATAAAAATTAATTACACTTGATATAAAAGTCCCGGTTTTCGGGACTTTTTGTTTTTAATATTGTATCAAATGAAAATTGCACTTATCGGGTATGGCAAAATGGGGAAAGAAGTTGAAGCCCTGGCCAAAGACCGAAAACATGAAATAATTGTTACTATCGATAAGGCCGGGTTTACCAAAAAAGCATTGATGGCTTTAAAAAATGCCGATGTTGCCATAGAATTCAGCACTCCCGAAACCGCATTTGATAATTTCCTGAAGTGTTTCGAATATGGTGTTCCTGTTGTATCGGGCACTACCGGATGGTTAGGCCGTTTTAAAGAACTGGAGGATGTATGTAAATCGAAAAATGCCGGTTTCTTTTATGCCTCTAACTTCAGCCTGGGCGTAAACCTTTTTTTCGAAATCAACAAAAAACTTGCACAACTTATTTCGCCGTATTCAGATTATCAACTTTCAATAGAAGAAATTCATCATACAAAAAAGTTGGATGCACCAAGTGGAACAGCAATTTCTCTTGCCAATGATATTATTGCTGAACAAAATCAAAAAACTACCTGGGTTTGCAATACTGATGCACTCGAAAATGAAATACCAATTTCGGCAATAAGGATTGAAAATATAACAGGCACACACACTATTAAATATGATTCGCCCGTTGATTGCATTGAAATTTCGCACAAAGCAAAAAACCGAAAAGGATTTGCATTGGGAGCCATTATTGCTGCCGAATTTATGAATGGGAAAAAAGGCATATACGGAATGAAAGAACTTTTACAAATTGTTTAATGATTATTTCTTATTGTTAAGGAAAAAGAAACTTCAAATATTAAGCTATAAACGTAAATCTCAAATGATAACCCTTAATTCAGAACGATAAACCAAAATATAAGATGAAAGATTTTTTTAAAAATAAATGGTTCAAATTTATAACAATTAGTGTTTTATATATTTTATGGACACATTGGGTGGGCAACTATTGGTTGCTATTTGGCGAAGCTGTTATTTTCGATATGTATATTACAAAAAAGGTTCATTGGGCTTTTTGGAAGAAAAAAGGTGTAAAAAAACAAACAGCGGCAATAGAATGGATAGATGCAATTATTTTTGCAGTAATCGCTGCTACTTTTATACGAATGTTTTTTATCGAAGCATACACAATACCAACTTCTTCGATGGAAAAATCGCTTATGGTTGGCGATTATTTATTTGTTAGCAAAGTAAGCTATGGGCCAAAATTACCAAACACTCCTATCTCTTTTCCGTTTGCCCATAACACGATGCCTTTAACAAAGGAATCAAAATCGTATAGCGAAGCAATACAGTGGCCTTATAAACGATTGGAAGGTTTTGGAGAAGTAAAACATGGCGATGCTATTGTTTTTAATTTTCCTGAAGGCGATACCGTTGCAACACATTTCATGGGGCATAGCTATTACCAATTTGTGCGAGCTTATGGGCACGACATGGTTTGGAATGATAAAAGACAGTTTGGAAATATTATTACCCGTCCGGTAGATAAGCGAGAGAATTATATTAAAAGATGCATTGGCCTGCCCGGCGATACCCTGACAATTATTGATGGCGAAGTATTTATCAATAGCGACAAGTCGGAATTTCTCTCCCAAATGCAATACAACTACAGGATACGTACCGAAGGAAAATCACTTAATACAAGAGTTTTAGAAAGGATTGGTATTCCTTACGATGATTATATAAATAGTTACCACAATAAAGGGCTTCATATTTTGCCTTTAACAAATACACAGCTTGAGGAGATTAAAAAAGTACCCGTTGTTGTTTCTGTATCAAGGTTTTTAAAAGAAAAAGGAAAAGGCGATCCCCGTGTTTTCCCTCAAAGCCTGCAATTTAATTGGAACGAAGATAATTTTGGCCCTTTGGTAATCCCAAAAAGAGGAATGACTGTAGACTTAAATACTATGAACATCTTGCGTTATCGAAGAGCGATAGAAGTTTACGAAGGCAATAGCTTTAAATTGAAAGATGGCAAGGCAGTTATTAATGGTGAAATATCAAATACATATACATTTAAAATGAATTACTACTGGGCAATGGGCGACAACAGGCATAATTCTGCCGATTCGCGCTACTTTGGTTTTGTACCTGAAGATCATCTTGTTGGCAAGGCTGTTTTCGTTTGGCTTTCGCTTGATAAAAACAAAGGTTGGTTTAGTGGAAAAATCAGGTGGAACCGATTGTTTAGGCCTGTAAGTTATCTGTTGAAATAAAAAGCTACAAGTAGAAAGGCGAAGATAAATCGTGAAATTCAAAAAACAATATCAGTGGATTGCTGTATTAGGTTTTTTTTTCATTATCCTGTTTGGCGTTTTCATAAGATTCGAAAGGATAAATGGTCAAACAATGGAAAAAAGCCTGATGAATGAGGAGTTTGTAATAATTTCAAAATATAAATATGGGATTAGAATTCCTTTTATTAACAATCTGATTTTTAATACGGGAAAACCTGATCGGGGTGAATTGTTGGCTTTTCATTATCCATTGCTTCAGGACATCCCGGTTTCTAAAAAACCAATAATTATTTCGCGTTGTGTTGGCCTTCCGGGCGATACACTTCGTATTACGGAAAAACATATTTTTATCAGCAAGGATACTTTTATCGAACCAGTTAACATTCAGTGGAAGTACAGAATGTTTATTGATAAGAATAATTTTACACATGATTTTCTTGCTGAACATAAAATTAACGAGGGTGGAAGGGTCAATGATGTTGGCTTGTATGATTTTCCTTTAACAAAATCACAGTTTGAGAAACTAAAATTTGATAAGCGGGTTTCGGGTTTGCGAGTTCTTAAATCAAAAATGAATCACAGAAAACAAAAAATTTTCCCTTCAAGTCCATACTTTGCATTTACGTCCGATAATTTTGGCCCTGTTGTAGTTCCTCTAAAAGGATGGACAATACCCATTAATATAAGAAATATTGGATTGTATGATCGGATAATTAGTCAATACGAAGGAAATACGCTTAAAACTAATTACGAGCAGGTATTTATAAATGGAGAGGAAGCTTTTTCATATACATTCAAGAAAAATTACTATTTTGTATTGGATGATAACCGTGATTTTGCCGAGGATTCGAGACATTGGGGTTTTTTACCTGAAGATCACATAATTGGTGAGACACATCAGTTTTAAGAATGGAGAAATATTGGAGTTTTAATAAATGAAAATTATGAGAAAAGTTTTAATTACAGCAATAGTAACCCTGTGTTTGACAAGCATAAATTATGCGCAGGAATACAAAACAGGTATCGGATTTAGAGGTGGTTTATCAAATGGAATAACTGCCAAGCATTTTCTTACGGAAAAAACAGCTATTGAAGGTATTTTGATAACAAGGTGGAAAGGTCTTAATATTACAGGATTGTATGAAATACATAAGCCTGCTTTTGAAATTGATCATTTGTATTGGTATTATGGATTTGGTGGCCACATTGGATTTTGGAATGGCGACAATGTTAGCTGGGTAAACGATAATGTTGATTACACAGTAATTGGTATAGATGGAATTATCGGAATGGAATATAACTTTCGCGAAGTACCAATAAGTATTAGTATAGACTGGAAGCCTGCAATTAATATTATTGGGTATGCCGGTTTTTGGGGCGATGGCGGGGCACTATCCCTTAGATATGTTTTCTAAGATATACTATAATATCTGTTAATATGTGGCTGTTTTATAAATTGAAATTTGCCCCGGGTTAACAAAAATGAATAAAATAAAAATGCCACGAATGCACGAATGTAAACATTCATGTATTTGTGGCATTTTTTACTTTTTGGGACATGAAAATGCGGATACCAGGATTTTCTTTGGGATACTAAAACATATCCTGAAAATACGACTTTATAATTATCTTGATAAAACCTGCTGAAAGTCATGCCCACTCGGATTTTGAAATATCCGCAAATCAAATTCATCAATAATAGCTAACAAATGGTCAAATATATCTGCCTGAATGGCTTCGTATTCGGGCCAGCGCTGGTCGTTGCTAAAAACATAAATTTCTATTGGCAAGCCCTTTTCTGTGGGCTGTAATTGCCTTACCAAAAAAGTCATATCATTATGAATTTGGGGATGTGCCTTTAAAAACATTTCAATATAAATCCGAAAAGTTCCAATATTAGTCAGCCTTCGTGTATTAGCTTTAACCTTGCCATCGTCCTTGAGGTCTTCGTTTTCTGTCTTCACCCTTTGCCTCATCTCTTTTATGTATTCCGAGATGTACTTTATTTTCTCAAACCTGTCGAGCATTTCGTCATCGCAAAAATCTATACTTTTCATATCGATCCAAAGTGCACGCTTTATGCGTCTCCCACCCGATTCCTCCATTCCTTTCCAGTTATTAAAGGAATCTGAAACCATAGCATAAGTAGGAATTGTTGCAATAGTTTTGTCCCAGTTTTGTACTTTTACAGTATTAAGCGAAATCTCCAAAACTATACCATCAGCTTCGAAACTCGGCATCGAAACCCAATCGCCCGGTTTTACCATGTGGTTGGCCGACAACTGGATGCTGGCTACAAAACCCATAATAGTATCTTTAAATATCAATAACAAAACAGCCGCAAAAGCACCGAGGCCGGTAATAAAATATACGGGCGATTTATTTAGAAGAATTGAAAGAATAATAGTCCCCCCAAAAATGTAAATAATTATTTTAATAAGTTGAATATAACCTGTAATTGGCCTGTTCTCAGCAATTTTGGTGGTTTCGTATATTCCTTTTACACCATCGAGAAATGAATTCAGCAAAACAATCAGGATTATGATCATATACAAGCTGGCACCCGATTTCACTACTTTTGCCGACCCGGGAAAATCGATAAAAATTACTCCGGCCATTGCGTAAATTACTATTGCAGGTGCAAAATGTGCAATGCGCCCAAATACATTTTTATCAAGAAGGATATCGTCCCATATTGTGCGACTTTTGCGAACCAGTCTTTTTATTGTTGTAAGAAAAACCTTTTTGCTAACAAAATCTGCAATCCATGCTAATAAACCTACCAGGGCAAGCAAAATAATCATCCTTGTCCAAATAAGTTCGTTTCCTTCCAGGCCAAATCCTTTTAGCCAATTATCGTATAAGCTTATAAGTATTTCGATCATCGTATGTGTTTTTTTATGTAATTTATAAAATTAAGATAAATTTTATGTGGCCCCTATTTTGCTTCTAAAATAAAAGGGTTC
>JAYENH010000922.1:0-1550 GCA_034721995.1 Bacteroidota bacterium | reverse complement strand
TTTTGTTATTAATGATTCATGGTATTTGGTCGACCTGCCGGGATATGGTTATGCAAAAGTATCGAAAAAATTACGTGCAGATTTCAGCAAGATAATAAAACAATATTTGAAAAAACGCGAGCAGTTGCTTTGTCTCTTTGTCTTGATTGATTCGAGAATTAAACCACAAGATTCCGATTTAGAATTCATGGAATATCTTGGAATTGATAACATTCCTTTTGTAATTGTTTTTACCAAGTCGGATAAATTAAAGCCCTCGGAACTGGAAGAAAACCTCAGCATTTACAAAAATACTTTGTTAGAAAGCTGGGAGGATTTGCCGCAAATATTTGTAACATCGGCAACAAAAAAAACAGGGCGCAACGAAATTCTTGATTTTATCGAAAGTACAAATTCAGAGGTAAATAATGATTGATTTTATGGCTTAGAAATCCTTGCAAGAAAAAACTTTTTATTATTTAATTCCAAAAATCAGATAACAAATTCCAAATAAATCACAATTTGTAAATTGCAGTATATCAGGCTATTTTGAGTTTTGGGACATTGCAATTTGGAATTTCTTTATTGATTGTTAATTGTATTTTGGTGTTTTCTAAAAATAGCTAATTGACTTATCTCCATCATTCACAATCTATAGATATCAACATTAAACCTTACTTTTACGGCATTGTTCATCAAAATATATAAGTCATGAAGTTTTATCAAATCATTTTCGCTATTAGTTTTCTTTTGATTTTTGCGGCCATCGAATCGGCTTTCTCTTGTACCATTATTGCTGTGGGGAAAAAGGCTTCTGCCGATGGTTCTGTTATTGTTTCGCACACCGATGCCGGCCCCGATTGCAGGTTGCATGTTGTGCCCGGACAAAAATTCAAGCCAGGGGCAAAAGCACCCGTTTTTTGGGGAATGATCGACCTCGGCAGACCATTGGGCAATTATGGAGAAGTGCTGGGGCATATCCCACAGACAAGCAAAACATATAAGTATTTTCAGACCGCCTATCCGCAAATGAACGAACACCAACTTGCAATTGGCGAAAGTACAATGAGCCAACGCAGCGAACTAAAACTCGACCGCGCCATCTGTAAACAAATAATGACTATCGAACAGGTACAGGCATTTGCCCTTCAACGTTGTTCAACTGCACAAGATGCTTTAACGCTGATTACCGGATTGTTAGAAAAATATGGGTTCCTCCCTTCTTGTGCAGGCGAATCGGAAGCTTTGGTTATTGGCGACAAAAACGAAATCTGGGTACTCGAAGTGTTTAGCGTGGGCAACGAATGGACTCCCGAAAGTGGTAAGCCCGGGGCAATCTGGGCTGCCCAACGACTTGGCGACGATCAGGCATTGATTATCCCAAACTGGAGCATCATAAAAAAAATAAATATTGAAGATAAAGAAAATTTCATGGCCTCGCCAAATTACATGCAGGAAGCCATCGACAGAGGATGGTATAAGCCTGAGAACGGAAAGCCTTTTATCTGGCAGGAGGTTTATGCACCAATCCCCAGGGAATGGGCTACCAGCCGTTTCTGGTTGTTCTATTC
>JAYENH010000921.1:0-7126 GCA_034721995.1 Bacteroidota bacterium | reverse complement strand
GTCCTCAATATTCACTATATGGATTTGATCACTGGATTTTAATACCAGGCGTTGCGAATTTGTTAGATCCTGAATACTGCCACCCAGGGCTTTTTGCTGAAGATTTTCCTCGAATCGGATCAATTCTGAAGCCTTGTTTATAGCCAGAGTAAGTTCTTCCTCGTCGATAGGTTTTAGGATGTAATCGACTGCAGAGAATTTGATAGCCTTTATGGCATAGTCGTGAGAAGAAGAAAGGAAAATGATTTTAAAATCGGGTTTGTCGAAGTGCCGCACCAAATCGAAACCACTTCCATCCTTTAGCTTGGTGTCGAGAATTATCAGGTCGGGCTGGTGTTCGTTAATGGCACCCACGCCGGCCTTAACTCCATCCTCGTGTACCACCATCTTCATATTTGGACAGCATGTAGCTACAATGTCATTCACCCTGCTTACTATCTGTGGTTTGTCTGAAACTAATATGGCCTTGATCATAAAGTCGTTTTGTACAAAGATACAAATTTTAGCCATAATGATATGGGTTAGTTTCTATATTAGAATTGAGATTTGAGTATCGAGTATCAAGACAAAAACTACAAGAGGGATAATCATATAAAACACATGTTGGCAAAAGTTTTTCATTAAGCACATAGAATGAACGGAATGTTTTTTTTCAAAGTCATCCAGCATTTTTACTTACCGGGTGTTTTGAAGTTACCTGATGAAGTTTGTCATTACGACCTTAGTTTACCACTAGTTTTTTTCGAACTTTCCAACTATCGGTAACTATCTCAACAAAATAGATTCCGGTACTAAGCCGTGAAATATCGATTAGTGAATCTGCTGCCTCTCTTTCTATTAGCATCTGGCCAAGCTGGTTGTAAATGTTTACCCGGGTAATTTTCAGGTTGTGTTCGTTTGTAATTTCGATGAAAGAATTGGCTGGGTTGGGTACTATTTGCAAGTAATGATGATAATCATTCTCAAAAATACTACCCGGAATATTACACAAAGAATCTATTTCTTGTTCGCTGTTGCAGCCGGTAGCATTGTTATTTATGTATATTGTTCCATTTGGGTTATCCAAATAATCACAGATACCGGATATTGCGCAAGTGGACAATAATGGATTACTTTGAATATATAAATCATCTCCAATAGAAGACAAGTTCTCCAAACCTGTGAGACTTGTTAATACATCGTTTCCAGCAATAAACAAATATCCTCCAATATCGCTTAGGTTGTTTAAACCTGTCAAATTTATTAAATTGTATTTAGCACCGATTTCTAAACCTCCTGGAATATTAGTAAGTCCCTCTAAACCTGTTAAACTAATTAAAGAGTCACTAAAGATTATCAAGTCCTCTCCAATTGAAGTTAGTCCATTAAGACCGGATATGCTAACAAGTGAGGGATTGGGTAAAGAAAACATCCCATCATTACCAATAAACAACCCTCCCATAATAGTAGTTAGGTTATCAAGGCCATCAAGAGAAACAAGTGAATAATTTTCTCCAATAAATATGCTTCCTCCAACTGTAGTTAAACCTTCAAGTCCAGTTAAGGTAACTAAAGAGTTGTTATGCTCAATAGTTAAACTACCACCAATGGATGAAAGGTTGCTTAACGCACTGATATCCTCTAGTAATCCATTGCCCGCACTGACCCAAGCTTCAATACCAATCGTTAGATTTCCCCCAATTGATGTTAGCTGCTCTAATCCATTCAAATTTGATAATTTGGTTGTACCAATAAACAGTGATGAATCAATAGATGTTAGATTGTTTAAACCATTTAAGCTGGTTAAATTCTGAAGAGGTAAATACATAACTGGAAAGCCTCCAATCCTTAGCGCTCCATGAATTTCTGTTAAAACAATCAAGCTGTCCAGATTGGTAATCATACCCCCCATTTCATAGATTTCTACATCTCCTTCAATTATGGTACATCCCGGATAATTTGAGGGGAAATTGTCAATCTCAGCCTGGGTTCCAAAATGGATTCCATTTGGCAGACAACCTTGCCCATAGGAGAATGATTGAAGCATTATTCCCATTACAAAAATTAGTAGTATTCTTTTCATCGTTTTATGTTTTAATGGTTTATGTTTATCAATCTAATCATTATTCAATCATCGGATGACTTTGAGTCATCCAATGAGTTATTGATCTTAATTTATCACCAATTTCTTAGTCACCCTGCCCGATCCGCTTTGTAAGGTGATGAAATAAATACCCGGGGTAAATTCATTGCAGTTAAGTTGATAACTTCCAAAGTTTTGCATTCCCAACGGAATATTTTTGAGTTCTTGTCCATAAATATTTATTACTGACAAGGAGACTTCACTTCCAAATTCCTGGTCAAAATTTATGTTTGCTATGTCTGTTGCCGGATTCGGATAAACATTCAGTCTTGCAATTCCGGTTTTCGAATCTTCCGGAATACTTAATGTCAAGGCATAATCAAATAATTTTTTAACTACCGAATCTAGATACTGCTCTGAATTCGTGGTGATGACAATACCGGAATTTTCATCTTTACAGAAATAGTATTGAGCGGCATAGCCACCTGAACTGCCTCCATTATGTCCCCAAACAATCCGACTGCCATAATTCTCTGTTTTGTACATTCCCAATCCATAATTATCCAAATTTGAATCTTGGACGGTTGTCATGGAATCAATGGAAGTTGCTGATAAGATTGTATGGCTGTTGTAAATTCCATTGTTCAGTAACATGATTACAAAATTGGCCAGTTCCAATGCTGAAGTCCGTAATCCGATCCCGGGATATGCCGGGTGGCCTCTGTGCGTGTTTGCTGTAAAAGTACCTCCTGCGTAATCGTACCCCACGGCCAAACTATCCACATTTAACTCGTTCAGAAACCATGCTGATGAATTCATCCCTAAAGGAGTGAGCAAGGAGTCTCTTACATACTGGTTAAAACTTATGCCGGTAAGAGGTTCTATCAGGTAGCCTAACAATGCCATTCCATAATTATCGTAATTATAGCCGATTCCGGGAACCTGGTTATAAAAATTGTTCGTGTTGTAATAATTGCCGGTGGCCGAAAGGTAATTTTCCATAAAGTATCCCAAAGACATAGTCGGATCACCATTTACAACAAAGTTGTTGAAGTTCCAGTCGTTAATTGTGGATGTGTGATTCATCAGCATTCTGGGTGAAATGCTATCGATGCCATTGTGCGGGTTGCTAACCGGGAAAGGTAAGAAATTATTAATGTTTTCATCCAACCCTACAATTTGCTTATCGACTAACTGCATAACACAAGTAGTTGTAATCGATTTACTAATTGAAAAAACATTGAACAAGGTGGAGTCTCCAACCGGAGTGCTGTCCTGGAGGTTCATATATCCATAGTTATTATTCCAAATCACCGAACCATCTTTAATAACACAAGCTGATAAGCCGGGGACATGGTGGATTCCCATTTGTTCCAGGATAAAGGTATTGATTTCCGCCTGTGTGCTTTTAAGGTGAGAATTAGTCTGACCTTTAGCGCAAAGCATCATAAATAAAAATGCCACTAATAATGTGAAAGTAGATGTTTTCATAATCTCATATTTTTAAAGTTAAACAATACGGTAAAATTACTTCAGTTGTTCAGGTATAATGAAACAGATATGTGAACGCCGGGGGTGAATGTATAAACGCCGGGGTTTTTTTGATGAACGTAGAGGAATGATTCCTTTTAAATTTTCAGGTTTAATCAAATTTGTTGCATCGCCTCCAACTTCCTAAGCATCTAATAATAATTTCAATATAAAATGCGCTGTAAGCCATTTCTCTAATTGAAATAGCTTGTCCCGATATTTTTAATCGAGAGTAATAAATGCCAATACTGATATGAAGTGGCTTTAGGAGAGAAGCGAACCAAAGCCACATCTCAAATCGTAATCGGTATAAGAGATGCTTAGGAAATATTCAACGAAACGCAAGAGCATAAGTTGGAGTGCAACTCAAAGTGGAGTCCCGACCTCAACGTCAGTTTTGAAATTAAGCAAAATCTTCCATCAATAAGAAATTTCGAAGGCTATGGTGTTTAATTCCCTTGTGGTTTCCTGTGGCAAATTCATCAAGTGTAACTACATATTTTGTGTAGTTGTCTTTAATCAGAAGAAGGTTTCCAAATTCACGCTCAAATGTTTTCTTATCAATCACATTTAATGCAACTTGTATATAAATTGTTTGTTCTCCTTTTGATGCAACAAAATCAATTTCTTTATCGGCCAGTTTTCCAACATAAACCTTAAATCCAGAATCAATTAAATGGTGATAAACCAAACCTTCAATATATTTATGCAATCTTGCCGGATCATAAGGTCTTAATACATGTTGCAGTCCAATATCTTCAAAGTAATATTTATCATTTATTTCAAATATTTTCCTACCAGTAATATCGTAGCGGTTTGCTTTGTAGATAAAATAGGAAGATTCGATGAAATGAAGATAATCAATTACAGATCGGGTTGAGACTGCTGTTTTCTGCGATTTAAGAAAGTCGTTTATACGATTGGCTGACACAAGGCTACCTGAATTATCGGCCAAATAATTTACAAGGTTATTTAAAAAACTATAATTGCGCACATTAAATCGCTGAACCACATCCTTAAACAAAATAGTATTCAATACATTCTTTAAATATTCGAGCCTTATACCTGGCTTATCGTCCAAATGAATTAAAAAAGGCATACCTCCTGTGGTAATGTATTTTAGGAGCGATTCGGAATTTTCGTTCAGGTTGTGAAATTGTAAAAACTCCATGTAGGATAGACCATATACAGGAATCTCAACATACCTGCCGGATAGCATTGTGGCAATTTCGCCCGAAAGCAATGAAGAGTTGCTTCCGGTGCAATAAAGGTCGTTGCTACGATCTGTTAAAAGACCGCGCATGGATTTTTCGAAATCTGCAATTTCCTGTATTTCATCAATAAAAATGAAATTCTTGTGACCAGGGTCTCTTTGATCCTTAATGTATTCCAATAAATCGGAATTTGTTTTAATAAATTCAAACTCAGGATTTTCTTTGTTTATATAAATGAAATTACCATCAGGGTATTGCTCTTTAATTTGATCAATGGTTTGAAGCATTATATAGCTTTTGCCAATTCTTCGTTGCCCTGTAAACACCTTAATTATAGGCTTGTTAATAAAGGGTGCTGTTTTTTTAAGATATTTCTGTCGTACTATTATCTCTTCCATCTGTAACATGTTAAATAAATATAACAAAAATACAATATATTTTTATCATGATAAAAACTATTAGCGTGCAGTGTCATTTTGTGATGTATGATAAAAACTTTTAAATTCCTCCAAATCCCACTGTAAGTTCATCTCCTCAAACAGGCTTTTGGCTTTTTCAAGATAGTCTTTTCCGGAGAGGCCGTTCAGTTGTTTTTGTTTTGTTTTTGGGTTGGAAAGGAATTTTCCCAATTCGAAATAAACTCTTGACAGCTCAACTTTTGCTTCGGATTTTTCGGCAAATTGTTGGGCTGCTTTCAGGGCATTAAAACAAACCTTATAATTTAATAGGTACTGATATACTTCGGCTTTTAAAAGAAGTGCTTCCGGTAAAGTGCCCCGAAATTTCATGGCTGTTTTTATCAGTTCTTTAATTATTTCTCTAAGTTTTTTCTTTTGACCTGAATTAATTGTCTTTTCACTTTTTAGTTGCTCTAATTGATACCTGGTCTTGGCCATAAGGTAGGATACGTAGAAAGGTTTTGCAGATTTAAAAGTTTTGAGATGCATTGAGGCTTCGTCCAGATACGTTTGTGCTGAAGCAATATTTCCATGAAAAAGATATAATGTACATAAACGTGAACATAAATCTGCTAGTAATACATTATGTTCTGTTTTCCTCATTAGCTCAATTCCTTCCTTAATCTTTTCGATTATAGAAATGTTAAACTCCCTATAGCGCAGTGATGTAAAAGCAATAAACCGATAATACATTGACATCATTTGCTTACTCTCAAATTGGTCGGCAACCAGTAAAAGATTTGCTGTAATTTCCTGGCATTTTTGCCTGTTGCCCTTATCACCATAACAAAATCCATTGTAAAACAAGATATATGCAGCTTCAAAGAAAAAACCTTTTTTCATGCAGAAATCGAATAAAAAATCAAGATCACCATCAGTCTTTAAAATTCCACAATGGTAGTTATTCATCTTTTGGGAGTATCTAAACACTTGGTACGCATGTGTGTTTTTTTCATTTACAAAACGTTCTGAAACTTTAAATATCCTGCTACTGGTTTTGAGCGATATGCCTGTCCAAAAGAATCCCGCACTGAATCCAACAAATACGGCAAAAGCATTGGAATTCTTCGAAAGGTCGGTTGAAAAAAGAGGTTTGGTACTATAAAACCCTTCAACTATGAATCTTTTTGAGCTGATAGAGGAAACTGTTCGCCCCCTATGGAATATTACCTCAAACAACTGGTCTCTATCCGTATCATTTGATTTGTTGAAAAAGTACTTATCGTTGTAAACTGCAAAAACATAATAGATCAAATTATAGATAAATCCCGCCATCAGTCTGATTTTACTCTTTGGAAATTTAAACCCAAATAATAATAATGCTTTATCTAATACTTCTACTGCCTCATTAGCCATTCCTCTTGAATGATAAGCCTTGCCAAGGCTCAGATAAATACTCTTTAAAAGGTCAACGTCATCGGTTTTTTTGTTTAAGAGCAGATATAACTTTAACGCTTTATTATAAAAATTAATGCCATCGGCTGAACCTCCTGAGTTCATTGCCTCATTGCCGGCCTTAACCAAAAAGTCAAGTGTCTTCTCTCTGTTTTCGGCTAATTCGTAGTGGTAGGCCAGAGTGCCATAAAATTCATGAATGTTTTCTGCAAATACTTTTTCGATGGAACGGGCAATTTTTAAGTGAAGTTCTTTTTTGGAATTCTGAATAATTGATTCATAGGTGGCCTGCTGCGCCAGTGCATGTTTAAAGAGGTATTCTATTTCTTCCTTCTTTTTGCTTTCGCCAATCAGTTGAACTTCTTTCAGGTATTGGAGTCGGTCGTCCAGTTCTCCAATGGTATTTGCAGCCTCCTCCAAGACTTTGTAATAGAAATTGCGGCCAATAACCGAGGCGGTTTTCAGAA
>JAYENH010000920.1:0-1551 GCA_034721995.1 Bacteroidota bacterium | reverse complement strand
GGAAAAACCTAATCAAAAATGAAATTGATAACAACAGACCAACGATTTATGTGGGTTATTCAAACGCTGGTGGTCATGCTTGGAATTGCGACGGCTACCAAAACGATTATTTCCACATGAACTGGGGTTGGGGAGGAAGTTATAATGGATACTTTTTAATTGATAATCTATCACCGGGTAGCAGTAATTTTTACTCTGGCCACCGTTTGGCATATAACCTTTACCCTTCGGGCAATTATCCGGAATATTGCTCGTCGTTAACCCAGGTAACCGGTATCGAAGGAACTTTTAACGATGGCAGCGGCCCCGAAAAATATCAGGATAATGTAGATTGCTTTTGGGAGATTGTTCCCGAATGTGGCCAGAATATTTATCTTGAATTCGATCAGTTTGATGTCAATACAGGCGATACCCTTTACATTTATGCCGGGCTTTCAACTTCCGATGAATTGCTGGTAAAACTTTCAGACACACTTGAAATACCACAGGAATTATTTAGTGCAAACGGAGGCATGTTACTGAATTTTATTTCCAATAGCAATACTAACGCTGGAGGATGGACTGTTAGTTATTCGGTTGATTTTTGCAAAGGAGAACGTACCATTACTAATGATTTTGGGACTGTTGAAGATGGTAGTGGCACTTGTAATTATAAAGATGCATCGCTATGCAGATGGTATATCGAACCGACAGGAGCTGATTCAATTAGCATTGATTTTAGCAGTTTCGATTTATCCGAAGATATTGATAATGTAAAGATATTTCAAGATGATATGAGCAATATGTTGGTTAAATTCAACCATCTTAACCCACCACATCCGGTAACTGTAAAATCGGGCAAGGCAATAGTTTATTTCTTTTCGAATAGTTCGGATAATTCCGGTGGCTGGAGCCTAAATTATCAGGCACATTTTAATCCTTTTTCTATTCAAGAAGAAATCAATTATGAATTCCTGATTTTTCCAAATCCTGTTGAAGATATTTTAACAGTTACTTGTAGTACAGCGAAATCAGAAAAATTCGAAATTTCGATAGTTAATACTATGGGGCAAGTAGTTCAAACATTAAATCAAGAGGTATCAGGGATTTACGAAACTCAACTCGACTTATCGGATATTCCTGCCGGGATTTATTTTGTGCAATTCAGAAGCAAACATCAGTTTAACACGCAAAAATTTGTGAAGCAATAGAAATTGCAATATCTTTTTTTAAAATAAACTTTAGGTCTTTTTTATGCTAATATTAAAATTAATCGGTCTTTCAGTTGTTTTTTTGGCAGTAGCATTAGGAGGCCTGGCACTTGGTATTCTTTTCAAAAAAAACGGTTCTTTTCCCGAACACCGTATCGGGCACAACAAAGAAATGCGAAAACGCAAAATCTATTGTGTTAATACACAGGAAAAAATAGAACAGATCAAACTAAAAAAAGCAAGAAAGAAATTTCAAAAAGAAAGAGAGCTTTTAATTACCGGAAAGAATAACACCTCTCTAATTGATTATTCAGATTTGAAAATTTAAGGTCTTTAAAACATATTTTTTAAGCTGAAATAT
>JAYENH010000919.1:0-1552 GCA_034721995.1 Bacteroidota bacterium | reverse complement strand
TAAAGCATTACGAATTGGTGGTTTAGTTATGTTTGCGGCATTTGCGGTAATTGCTTATTTTAGAATAAGGGGATATGCCGATATTAATCCGTTTACCCCACAAATGTTCCAGCACTTTAATCCATTCTTTATTGTGGCATTAACACCAATTATTGTTGGCTTATTTACATGGATGGCCAGCAAAGGAGTAGAACCATCCGACCCTAAAAAGATCGGTATTGGAATGATCATTACAGCAATTGCTTTTACAGTTTTGGCAGTAGGTTCACTTTCGCTTATTGGCCAATCGCCGGGTGCCATTGACGAAACCCGGGTTTCAAGTGCATTTGCCGTTAGTACTTATTGGCTCGTCAGTACATATTTTATACTTACAATTGCCGAGCTTTTCCTAAGTCCAATCGGTTTATCATTTGTATCGAAAGTTGCACCACCAAAATATAAAGGTATAATGCAGGGGGCGTGGCTTGCAGCTACTGCTGTTGGTAATTATGGTGTGGCCCTTGTTGGTTTTCTTTGGAACAAAACTGAGCTTTGGCAATTCTGGGGACTATTAGTAGTATTTTGTGTTATTGCTGCAATATTTATTTTTTCAATACTGAAACGTCTTGAGAGTTCTACTAAATCTGCTGTATAATTGATTAAAAGAACAGAAAAACATAAATTATAATAAATTAAAGGGTGTCAGTATTTCGGCACCCTTTTCTATTTTTCACAAAATGCAAAACTTCAAACACTTAGACCTCCGCTACCTAAAAAAAACATCATTAGGTAAAAAGGAAATTGAAAAAAATATGCTCGAGCTTTTCATCCTGCAACTCAATAAATTCTCGAAAGAGATGAAATTATTGTTTGATGAAAAAAAATGGCATTTGCTTGGTAATCACGCCTTTTTTGCAAAGGAAATCCTTCCTGTTTATGGTCTAAAACAAATGGCTCTCGACTTAAACCAATTGGTTACACTTTGTAATAAATATGGCAAAAATGAAAATCCTGCTATGGGTTCGAATATATCACTTCCTTCTGATTTAAATATTGAAAATACTTATTCTGCTGATTTAAATGAAATAACAGATATTATGAATAATTTCATTCTTGTTACTAAAGAAACTACCGAAGAAATAAAAATTGCACTTGAAGAGTATACATGATAGAAAATGAGATGAAATGAAATTATGTTTCGACATTTTATTTCAGATTTGCAGATAAGCTATGAACAAAGATACAAACATTGCTCAACCTTGAACCCTCTAACTTTTGCCCACCTGAATATCTGAACCCTCAAATACAAATATCTACATTTTTGCATATATTTATTTGGCAAAATTGTAAAGCTTATATACTTTTGATGCCCAGTAAAAAACAGAGAATAATCTCGTTATTAAAGATTTGGAAATGAAGAAAATAAAAGTAAAAAATCCCGTTGTTGAATTGGATGGAGATGAAATGACACGCGTGATCTGGAAATTCATAAAAGATAAATTGATTTTTCCCTACCTCGACTTAGACATTAAATATTTTGATCTCGGCATGGAATATCGCGACGAAACCAACG
>JAYENH010000918.1:0-1563 GCA_034721995.1 Bacteroidota bacterium | reverse complement strand
ATTGAAAAACCAAGACCTGATGAAATGCCCCCGTCCAGGCCAATAATTTCATCGGTTACAAAGGGGAATTCATCAGGATACTGCAAATCAAAAATATTCTGAAACCGATAGCTGATACCTAAATACAAGTTATTTCGCAGACTGTAATATACTGAGTTGTCCAGATCAATTAATTTGTAATCGTACCATAATTCGTTCGATGCCGGAGTAGAATTACCAATTCCGTAGAATTTCTCAGGATAATAACGGAAAGTATTTTTGCCCTGATATAAAAATTTCTTTGATTTTGAAAAAATGTAATGGTCGAGGTCGAAAATTATTTGCTTGTTAAAAGTGTAGGTAGCTTCAATTTTTGCAGTCGATAAAGTAGTGTGCTGCGCTTTGGGCGAACGAAAACTTATCAACACGGCAGCTCCAAGATAAAACCCGGTTTCGGGCGACGATCCCAGTGTAGGTACGGGCAAGATGACCAAATTTGATTGAAGAGAATCAGGCATAACCTGATATGAATAACCCGAATTAATAAAGGCGAACATTAATGCAGTAATGATAAAAAACATGAAAAAAGCTTTGTTCCCTGATTTTTGAAAAATCTTCATTTGTGTTATTTTATATGATGTAGTAAAGATAGGGTAATTTAACCAAACTGCTTAAAGCCGGATCAACCAAAAAGCATTACCTTTATATCGTGAAAATAAAAGCACTTACCGACTACTTATTTTTTGGCCTGATTGGTATTTTCCTTTTGCTGATTAATAGCCTGAACAATTCGGCCTGTGGGCAACACAGTATACGTTTTGCCGAAAACAAAGGCCAGTGGAACGATTCGGTTTTGTTTCGTGCAGGAATACCGGATGGTGCGGTTTTTTTGGAAAAAAATTCCATTTTGTTCCATTTTCGGAATAATGATTTTTTAAGAGATGCGCATTTTGGAGTAGAGAATTTTGAGGCTCCCGAATTTACCCGGCATCACGCTTTTCGTATTAAATTTGTTGGGGCTGCCAAAAAGCCTGAATGTGTAGCTGTAAATGCCGGTAGCGATTACGAAAATTATTTTATCGGTAGCAATCGAAAAAAATGGGCAAGCCGGGTGCAACTTTTCGAAAGCCTTGTGTATAAAGCTTTGTACCCCGGCATCGACCTTATTGTGAAAGGAAATAAGCAAAGCATGAAATACGATTTTGTAATTCATCGCGGTAGCAAAGCAAAAAATATAGAAATTGAATACGAAGGTTTAAAGTCAATTTATCTGAAAAGAAAAAACCTGTATTTAAAAACCAGCCTGAACGAAATAGTTGAAATGAAACCTGTTGCCTACCAAATGGATGGTGTCGATTCTATTCCTGTAAGATGCAGGTTTAAGTTGAGACGAAACAAAGTTTCGTTTAAATTTCCCGATGGCTACAATAAAAACCTGGATTTAATAATCGATCCACATCTTGTGTTTTCGACATATTCAGGCTCAACTGCCGACAATTGGGGCTTTACCGCAACCTTCGACAGCAAAGGAAATGTTTATTCGGGAGGCATTGTTGCCGACGTGGGTTATCCGGTCAGCACGGG
>JAYENH010000917.1:0-1563 GCA_034721995.1 Bacteroidota bacterium | reverse complement strand
CCCATGCGCCCGACCCATCGGGGCCATAATTCATTTTGGCTGAAACACCACAATGATAAAGAAATTCGGCCAGGGAGGCATTGCTTTCGGTGCCAACATTTGGCATGTTATAAAATTCATAATTTGTATTACCATAATTAACGCTCTGGCTTCCATAGCCCGATGCATAATAACTGCTCGAACCTGTTCCCTGTGCGGGGAAATTGTAATATTTCATTACCTGTGCCATCGATATAGCTACACAACCAACCAAGGCATGACCGGCTGGGCCGGCTGGGTCTTCGGGGCAAAATTCGTTATATGGCGAACCCTGGCTCCAATTAGTCAATAAAAGCGGAACAGGAGGTAACACGGTAACTTTATGGATATTATTGCTCAACAGTTTCGACCATTCAAGCGAAATATTTTCCGTGGCCTGGAGGTTATTCCTTTTTGCAAAAATAATTTGCTCGCTAAATTCGTCTAATATATACTGTGTAGCCGGGGGTATATTTTCTCCCGTAAAAGCACCTTTTGTTGAATAAGCAAGTACCGGGTTTACGGCATCGTCGGCCGAAACCAGTACAAAACCATTATTGTTTTTTACCGAATAGGCATAAAAAACAGTATCAAGTGCACTTACTCCAATATATGAAAGCAGGATTTCTGAATCTCCTGATTTAAGATTCAAGTGAACACCTGTTTTTTGATTGTAGAAATTGGCAGCTACTTTTTGGGCTTTCCCCTTTTGTATTTCTTTGCCGAAAATATGTCCAAAACTTATCAGACTGACAAGTATAATAGTATAAAAATATTTCATCCCTGTTTAATATTTTTTTTTGCAAAAATACTTATTTCTTTTATATAAAAAATCTTTATTCCTTATGTTTCCACGGATAGTCGATAGTATAGTGTAAACCTCTGCTTTCTTTACGTTTACCGGCCATCTTTATAATCAGGTATGCAACATTTATTGCATTGCGTAATTCACAAATTTTTAACGATACTGTCGAATTTTTATAAAGCTCCTCTGTTTCTGCGTAAATAATATCCAATCGATCGAGTGCCCTTTTTAATCTCAGGTTCGATCGCACAATGCCAACATAGTTGCTCATTATTTGCTGAAGCTCTTTAAGGGTTTGAGTTATTAAAACCATTTCTTCGGGGTGCGATGTGCCTTCGTCGTTCCAATCTGGAATTTCATTTTCAAATTCGATTTCAGATATTTTAAGAATAGCATCTTTTGCAGCCCTGTCGGAAAACACAACAGCTTCTAAAAGTGAATTGCTTGCCAACCTATTGGCTCCGTGTAGACCGGTGCTGGCCGATTCGCCCGCAGAATACAAATTTTTTATACTACTATGCCCAAATTTGTCAACTTTTATTCCCCCACAAAAGTAATGGGCAGCAGGAATAACAGGTATCATATCTTTGCTGATATCTATTTCGATTTGCAGGCATTTTTTGTTGATATTCGGAAAATGGTTTTTCAGTTCATCTTCATCTAAATGGCTTGCATCGAGATAAACAAATTCATCGCCCCTCGATTTCATTTCGTTGTCGATGGCACGGGCAACAATAGCA
>JAYENH010000916.1:0-7182 GCA_034721995.1 Bacteroidota bacterium | reverse complement strand
TATTTCCTGATGAGTAACCCGATTTTGCAGATGAAAGCATCATTCTGCCAAAACCATAAAACTACATTTAGTTTTTTATTCAATGCAAATCTCTGTTATTTTATCAATTCTATGGGATTAAAAATATTAATATTCTCACCAAGCCTTATATAATAAATGTTGGAAGTAATGTAACTAAAGTGCAATGATTACGTATTTCTCGGAAATGTTTTTTATTGCATTCAACTTTAATTAATTAGATGATTTGAACAACATTGCATGAAACATCCATAGAGGATTAAATTTAACACACAACATTGTGTAGGCGTTGTTTTAAAATTTGGGTTTATTATGAGCAGTTAAAGAATGAAAAAAGATGAGACTTACATTGGTGCATAAGTTCAAAATATAGTTACTGTGATAAAAATTAACTCGTTTCTGATAAAACGATTAATAAGCGAATAAAATGATTAAAGGACATCTGTCAATATTGTTTTTACTGGTTTCGTTTGTTGCTATGAACATGGCGCAAGCACAGGGCTTATATGAAAATACAGCGAAGTCAAAGGTTTTTGCAAGAGTAGTAACTGACTACTATGCAATAAAAAAAGAAAAATTGGGCTTCGGAAATTTTGACATACAAACAGTTGATGGACAATCAATACTTAAACAAGGGGAGCATTATTCTGTCAGCCAAAATATTCAGAATGGTTATAAGATAAATTATGCTGCAAATTTCTATGTTTCTAACAATTGCAATGCAGATTTCTCAGTTTCGCTACCCAATTCCCCTATTGCTCTTACAAATACATCAGAAAATAAAAAATTGTTTGTAAGAAACTGGAAGTATAGCCTTTTGAAGCCTTCTGGCGCAGTAGTGACGGAAGATGGATTTAGGAAAGTATTTATTGATGCCACTGTTGAAGTGGAACCATTTCTTAACAAACCCGGTGGTCATTATACCGGTCTTTATATTATTACATTTGATTTTAACTAGTTTTTATTCATTAATTCTCAATATTATGTCAGCGATCAAATTATTGTTTTTCCAAAGTTTAATATCCTTTTTTAGCAGGATATTAATCATGCCTTCAATTTTTATTCTATTTGTGGGTGTGTTTATATTCCCTTTCGATTCAATTGGGCAGGGAAACCTTTTAGTAACACCCCGAAGAGTTGTATTTGATGGAAGCTCCAGATCCGTTGATCTTAATTTGGCGAACATTGGACAAGATACTGCAACTTATGCAATTTCGATGGTACAGATAAGGATGAAAGAGGATGGTGGTTTTGAGACCATTACCGAACCTGATGAGGGTCAGGAATTCGCCAATAAAAACATTCGCTATTTCCCTCGTACAGTAGTTTTGCCCCCAGATGAAGCCCAGGTCGTCAAGGTGCAACTTTTAAGGGCGAATAAGCTTGAGCCGGGAGAGTACCGTTCACATTTCTATTTCAGATCCATACCAAAGATTGTTGCCTTAGGGGAAGAGGAAACAGAAATCGACACAACCGGTATTTCTGTGCGCCTTACACCTGTGTTTGGCATAACCATACCTGCAATTATTCGAATTGGTGAATCAAATACTAAAATTACAATTACAGATGTTGCACTTAATAAAGATGAAGACGTTCCAAAAATCAGCCTGAGATTCAATAGAACCGGAAATTTTTCAGTATATGGAGACCTGACTGTTGATCACATATCGCCCGATGGAAATAGAACAAATGTAGGCATGGCAAATGGTATAGCCGTTTATACTCCCAATTTAGCACGTAATTTTCAGTTTGGGCTATCCAAAGCCGAAGGGGTTGATCTCAGTTCTGGTAAATTGATTTTACAATATTCCGCCCCAAACGATGTGAAACCAGAAAGGTATGCTGAAGCTGAATTAGAGCTACGCTAACAGATCCTTAATAAGATATAAGTAAATATACTGATGCCATTATATTTAGGGTCATTCCTAAAAAATAATGGCATCTGTTTTTTAGGCTAAATCTCATCCGATAGCAATCGGTTCGTAACCACACTCCAACTTTGTCTGATACAGCAAGCGAGGGTTTCGCTTGAAGCGAAGCCCTCGCTTAGCTTACAGAACCCTACCTCTTCACAACCTTCCACACCACTGTTTTTTCTCCATTATAAAGTTGTAAATAATACACACCCGGTTTTAGGTGGCTAATATCTATCTGATATGGGAAACTGCTAGGGCTTTCTTTGCTTATTTCTTTTGCCGAAACATCGAATAGCCTGATTTCGGTTTTGCTAGATGCTGGGATGTTTTGGCAGGCAATTGTAATGAAATTTGTTGCCGGGTTGGGGTATACCGAAACACCCAGGTCTTCGGATTCGGGTATGCTAAGGCAACTAACTACAACTAAATGGGTCGTATCGCTGTTGGAGCAGCCAGTAGTTGTGTCTGTGTAGTGGTAGCTAATTTCGTGTGTGCCTGTATCGGCCTGGTAGAGGTTGATATTTGCAATGCCCACGCCTGCTCCGGAAAAAGTTCCCCCAATTGGGCTTGCCTGTGGTAGGTCGATGAATTCGTCCTCCATACAGAACGTATCTTGAGGGAAAGGCGAAAGAATTACTTGTGGGTTATCGTGAATTACCAATAAGGCAGTATCGCTGTTCGAACAACCTGTGGCTGTGTCGGTGATGGAGTACACAAAATTATGCTGACCGGAGCCTACCTGACTAAAGTTGATATTTGTAGAGGTAATGCCCGGACCGGATAAAGTACCACCTATTGGATTTAGTACAGGCAAATCTACCATCGAATCCGACATGCAATACGCACTCTGAGAGAATGGTGAAACCGACACTGCCGGAACAGGGATATGAGAAAACTCCAATTCTACTATACTATCCAAACCAAAAATGGTTTGCAAAGTATCGTGATAGGTGCCTGGGGTGGTGAGTATCTGACTGCCAAAGGTATAAGGTACGTTGGCACAGGCCGAATCTTCATCGTTCGCTAAATAGCCGAGGTTTTCGGCCCAAAGAATTTTATTTTTATATTGGTAATTGTATAAAATATCGTAATCGCCATCCCCATCCATATCTTCTGTAACAATTGATGTAATACGAAGCGAATCCGCAATTGATAGAATTGAACTAAAATTCCCATAACCATCATTGGCAAACCAAAACAAAGATGATGCATCTGTGCCTTGTTCTCCAACAATATCCAAATCGCCATCAAGGTCTATGTCACACACCGATGCAACTAAGGGTGTATTAAGCCAGGTTATTAAGTATGGCATAGCAGTAAATACCCCATTGCTGTTATTTTTCCACCATCGGATGTCGCCGTTGCCGGTATAAGGGTCATCGGCTACACAAATAACATCAAGGTCATTGTCATTGTCCAGATCGGCAGTTAAAATTTGTTGGGCAGAACCAATACCGGCAGAAATAAAATGAAAGGAGAAATTAGTTGCCCCACCCAGGTTTTCCCACCAACCTACCTGTCCTGCAGCTTCAATTATATCCATGTTGCCATCACCATTTAGATCGGCAGCAATAACATCTGAAACAGGAATCCCTTGATAGATTACTATCTCGGAACCGAAATTTCCGGTTCCATCGTTTTTCCAGAGGGAGAGTTTTTTGTCGTTGATGTTAGTGGGGATATCAACCGATCCAAATAGTAGATCCTGGTCACCATCATTGTCCATATCCGTGATGAATATTGTCTTACCTGCTGTGGCCGAATCGGAGATTATTTGTGGTGGCCCAAATTGCCCCAGGCTATCGTTTTCGAACCAAGCAAGATAAAAATTCGAACCATCCTCAATAAATGCTGTAACATCATTATCCCCATCGCCGTCTAAATCGGCACATGCTAAATCCTTAGTACTATAAGGATACCAAATAATTGTATCAAACAATACATAATTACCAGAACCCATATTCTTAAACCAGGTTAATCCATTTGACGCATTAGATCCACAAATAATATCTCTATGATTATCACTATCAATATCGCCTATTGAAAAAACGTGAATGCCATTTATTCCCGAAGTGATTATTTCCTGCTGAGAAAAGTTACCAGTGCTATCCATTGAGTACCAAGCCAGGTTTCCTATACCAAAAGTGCCTGCAATGTCCATATCATTATCACTATCAAAGTCGCTACAAGTTGATATATATAGAGAACTGTCAACTAATATTGGATTTCCAAAAAGTCCAGTCCCGTCATTTAGGAATAATTCAAATTGTGTGACTATGTCTTCATCACCATCACCATCAATATCACAAGTATAAACTGATGGATATAAATAATTACTTGCAATTGTTTGTTTAGGGCCAAAGTTGCCAATACTATCATTTTCGAACCATGCAATCTCCCCATCGAAATCAGATGTTGACAAAACATCAAGATCACCATCACCATCCAAGTCGGAAGCATATACATGGCTAGCTTGAAGAACTTGCTGGGAAATAATGTATTGCTGACTAAAATTTCCACTACCCAAATTCTTGTACCATGCAATTTTGTTATCGAGATAAGAAGAAGACAATACATCCTGGAAGCCATCTCCATCTAAATCAGCAGAAAAAACTCTATTGGGAAAAAGCACTGCAGTGCTGATGATTTGTTGAGGACCGAAATTACCTAAACCATCATTTGCATACCAAACAATTTTATTATCAATAAAGGAAGCTGATAGCACATCCATGTCACCATCATTGTCTATGTCAACACAATTAATTGTTAGAGGGCCAGTTATGGTAGTATTATCAATAATGTATTGTGTGAAATGCCCCAATCCATCATTTTTAAACCAAAGTATCTTGCTTGCATCAGACAAAGCAGAAACTATATCTAAATCACCATCACCATCCAAATCACAAACTTTGGCTTCAACTGCACCAGTAGCTTCATCTGAAATTATATGTTGGGAGCCAAAAGATCCATTACCTAAATTCTCAAACCAACTAATTTTATCATCATTATGTGATGCGATTAGAATATCAAAATCATTATCCTGATCGAGGTCGGCAGCACTAATATCTTCAGGATATTGGAACAGTTGTTCTGAAATAATATTTTCACGAAATTGAATTTGAGAAAATAATTGTAGCGGGAAAATAATAACAATTGTAAAAAGCAACTTTTTCATAATACAGTATTAATATTAAATAAATAAAGGTTCTACTACCAATTTTGTGGGTAGCTAAAAACAATACTTTACTAAATATATTTGAATTACGTGTTAGATAAATATTAACTATTTTGCAAAGACCTAAGCGATAATTAAATAATGACAACTTAACTTTTACTGTCGGTCACCGTTTTTTCAATATAGAAAATGATATAAAACTCATTAACTCAATTTACCCACAAAATTGGTAGTAATACCTTTATTTCAATACAAATTGTTTCGAAGAAAGTCCGCCTGAATCCCTCCTCACCAAAAAGTTAGGGTTGGTCATTAATCTTATATTCTCTGCTATCTTTTGGTAGACTATCTCATCAACAAGTGATATCTGGGCAGAATGACAAAACATATAGGCATATTTTGAAATTACGTTTTGTGCAATGTTAGCAATTATTTGCTAATGATTGCTCGTTTTATTTTATGTTATTCAACATAAAAAGTTGTATCTACATTTCTATTACTTTATTCTAACCTAAGTGTTTCAGCCAACGTTAAATTGCTGGTTCTATATAGGCAGGGGATGTGCAACCAGAAAAGTATGCCGAAGCTGAATTAATTTTACGCTAGCAAAAAAGCTTCTTAATAGCATTTAAAATATCAAACAGATGCCATTATATTACATGCGTACGATTCATTGTAGGATAATGTACTTGTAAACCTATAAAAAGATAAAAATGAAACTTCATCCCGGAAAATCCGTATGGCGAAACAAGATGATTTAATTATTTGCATAAATAACTGTGATTGTTTTCAGGATTTAAGCAAAGAATCAAATGATTTATTTATGCAGGACTGGGTTTATTGAAAGTCGGTGATTTGTAACTTGTATGTAAAACAATATCGTTCGGTTTATTTTCAGTCCTTGAATTGATTGAAAAAACTTACAAACTTGAACATGATGATGCGGCGTCATATTTTTATAAAGATACGGAGGTCCGGCTACGAATATTCAGTAGCTCCAAAGCGCAGTATTGCTGATAGAACATCATTTCTTGTACAGGTAAAATCAAGACTTTCCGACAAACATAGTTTGATTGCCATATTTTTATTAATCATTATTCAAATTATTTCCGCCCAATCTACTTTACATGCTCAATGCGATGGATATGCCATTGCTGTTACTTCACAAAGCGGAATTACGAATGCCAGCTATGCACTTGGCGCAGCCAATGGAAATGGGGCAGAACTTTGGGATGCAAATAGTCCCACAATATGTGATGAAGCTATGGTAACAATAGCAGTTGCTGACCATTCGGCCGGAGAGGATAAAACAGTTTGTGTGAACGGACTTGCCCGGATGAGTGGAATCGGGAGTGGAATCTGGACGGCCAATCCTTTGAACCCGGCAACAGTACAGATTCTGAACCCTTACGATCCGCATACCAACATCACCGGATTCACAGTAGCAGGAACATATAGCTTTTCCTGGGTACTTAACGGACTTACCGACGAAGCCAATGTAACGGTATATAATTATCCAACTCTATCATTGAGCAATACCCCTTCATTTCCGGTATGTTCTGGAGTGCCCTTTGTCATTAATTGTACTACCAATGATACCAGTGCTACCTGGAATTGCAATTTCTTAGATACAAGTGGGGCAAGCTTCCCGATCAATATCTCATCGGGAATTACGAATAATGGTACTGGTCTCATGAACGTAACATTCATGGCAACAGCAGAAAGCAACGGAGGTTCCTGCCAAAGCTCACAGACTATAATTGCCGAAATCAGCCCTGCACCAGGGTTGCTGATAAATCCACTCAAGCAAAATGTATGTAGTTGGGATAGTGTTAACATAACAGCAACACCCATACAGCCAGGAACAACCATAGACTGGTCGGCTGTGAACAATACGACATTAATAACATATTCTGGTAGTGGAAATGTGAACCAGGTTTTTCCGGCCGGTAATTATACATTTACTTTCACAGGTTCTTATAATAGCTGTTTGAGTTCTACTACCGCAACGGTTGTGATAAATAATTAAAAGACTGTCTCGATATGGAAAATTTTGAAGAAACCAAAAAGTAC
>JAYENH010000915.1:0-1565 GCA_034721995.1 Bacteroidota bacterium | reverse complement strand
CGAAACTATTTATGGAGGTTCTTATGCCTTTTTTAAGAATTATTTGCCAAAGTTCAATATTGATGTAACATTTGTTAACATTACTGATTTAGAACAGGTAAAGGCAGCCGTAAAATCAAATACAAAATTAATATATTCCGAAACTATGACTAATCCTCTTTTGCAAATTTCGGATGTAGCAAAACTTGCGGATATTACTAAAAGTGCCGGTATAAAATTGGTTATTGATAACACTTTTACTCCCATGATATTTCGTCCGAAAGCTTTTGGTGCCGATATTGTTATTTATAGTATGACAAAATATATTAATGGTAAAAACGATTGTGTTGCGGGAGCTATTTGTGGGAATATAGATTTTATAAACGATTTGTCGAGTGTTATTGATGGAACTGCAATGCTTTTGGGTCCTGTTTTAGACCCAATGAGATCGTCGAGTATCCTAAAAAATCTACATACTTTGCATATTCGTATGAAACAACATAGTAAAAATGCAATGTATTTAGCCGAGCGATTTAAAGAATTTGGGCTTAAATATATTTACCCGGGAATGCCGGAACATCAGGGTTACAAACTGATGAAAAGCATGATGAATGAGGAGTTTGGTTTTGGGGGCATGATTGCCATTGATATGGAAACTTCGGAACGGGCAAACCTGCTTATGGAGAAGATGCAAGCAAAAGGAGTTGGCTATATTGCTGTTAGTCTTGGATATTTTAAAACTATTTTTAGTAATTCAGGGAAATCAACCTCATCGGAAGTCCCTGCCGAAACTCAATTGTCTACAGGTATGTCGCCGGGATTAGTGCGTTTTTCGGTTGGTTTAGATAACGATATTGAAAACACATGGCAACTTATAAAGTCATGCATTGATGGGGTATAGAGGGCGTACGACAAAACATGCCAAAGCCCTTACTTTCTAAAAGGAAGGGCTTTGCTCCGAACCAAATGTTGTTGTGCAAGCAAGCAATAATTAAATTCATGCTTTGTTAATAATTTATGCACTATTTTTATTCCTTCGAAAATAAGACATGAAGAATAGGAAAAAAGGAATATTTATAAGTATTATAAGCATAATATACTTTTCGTTTTCCGGCATGGCCCAAACAGGATTTCATCATTGGGAAATGATGATTGAAGCAAACCAAAACTGGCGGTACTTCGAAGGCACACAGGAACCACCCGCAAACTGGCGCGAAATATTGTTTAACGACAATAGCTGGAATACAGGCCCTGCCGGAATTGGTTATGGCGATGGCGACGATAGTACAATAATATCGCCGGTAAATTCACTTTATATGCGCAGGGTTTTTACAATTTCAAACCCTTCCGATTTACTTGGTGCCCTTCTTTATATTGATTACGACGATGCTTTTGTTGCTTATCTGAACGGTATCGAAATTGCTCGCTCCAACATAGGAGTACCGGGTATTATACCTTTATTCGATACTTATGCCGATAACAACACCCACGAGGCGCAAATGTATCAGGGTGGCAAGCCCGAAGGTTTTTTATTATACCAGGATGAAATTGATACAATATTGGTACAGGGAAATAATGTGCTGGCT
>JAYENH010000914.1:0-1572 GCA_034721995.1 Bacteroidota bacterium | reverse complement strand
AATGATGGAAAAATCCTGAAAACCGGAACCGGTATAGATATTCAAAAGGAATTTCTATCAGAAAAAATTATTAATGCTGAAGGAAAAACAGTTTTCCCGGGTTTTTACGATGCACATTGCCATTTCTATGGATTCGGCACAAATGTGCAAAGCAGGGCCAATTTGATAGGGACAAAATCATTCGATGAGGTAATTGATCGTTTGATATCCCACGACGAAAAATACCAACCTGATTGGTTGCAGGGACGGGGATGGGACCAAAACGACTGGCCGGTAAAAGAATTTCCTGATAAGAAAAAGTTGGATGAATTATTTCCTGATAAACCTGTGTATCTGATTAGAATTGATGGGCACGCTGCCCTGGTCAATTCAAAAGCCCTGATTATAGCAGGGATTGATATAAATTCGACAATTAAAGGTGGGGAATATATTAAGAAAAACGGGGAGTTAACCGGTGTTCTAATCGACAATGCAATGGACATGGTTAGCGAAATAATTCCTGCACAAACAAAAGAAGAAATAGCAGAAGCCCTTTTAATTTCGCAGGACTCATGCCTGAAATATGGCTTAACTTCGATTTCCGATGCCGGACTCAACAAGAATGTTGTCGAAACTATTGATTCGCTTCAAAAAACCGGCAAACTAAAAATGCGGGTTTATGCAATGCTCAGTGCCAACGAGGAGAATATAAACCACTTTGTGAAAAATGGGATTTACTGCACAGATAAATTATCGGTACGCAGTATTAAATTATTTTCCGATGGCGCCCTCGGTTCGCGAGGGGCAAAAATGATTGAGCCTTATTCCGATGATCAGGAAAACTCCGGATTTTTATTGCACGAACAAGAATATTACGACAAATATTGCCAACTGGCATACGACAACGACTATCAGGTTAACATTCATGCTATTGGTGATGCCGGTGTGCGAATGTCGTTAAATATGTTTGGAAAATTCCTGAAAAAAGAAAACGATCGAAGGTGGCGCATCGAACATTCACAAGTAGTACATGCCGATGATTTTTCCTTGTTCGGAAAATACTCCATTATCCCTTCGGTGCAGGCTACACATGCCACATCCGATATGTATTGGGCAGAAGAACGCCTTGGCCCGGAGCGGATTAAAAATGCTTATGCTTACAAAAAACTCTTAGAACAAAATGGATGGTTACCAAACGGGACTGATTTCCCAATCGAAAAAATCGATCCTTTATTGACATATTACGCAGCAGTTTTTCGCCAGGACTTAAATAATTGGCCGGAGGGAGGTTTTCAATCCGAAAATGCCATTAGCCCCAAAGAGGCTTTGCGAAGCATCACAATATGGCCGGCCAGGGCAGCTTTCGAAGAAGATGTTAAAGGATCGCTCGAAGCCGGGAAATTTGCCGATTTTATAATTCTCAATAAAGATTTATTCACAGCCACACAGGAAGATGTACCCAAAATAATAATTGAGGCAGTTTACATTGGGGGCGAGGAAGTGATGGAGTGATGGAGGGATGGAGGGATGGAGTGATGGAGAGATGGAGAGATGGAGAGATGGAGAGATGGAGAGATGGAGAGATGGAGAGAT
>JAYENH010000913.1:0-7220 GCA_034721995.1 Bacteroidota bacterium | reverse complement strand
TACACAACCAGATGAATTGATTCTCACCGATATTATTACTGATATTTTGTGTTATGGCGACTCCATTGGCTCCATCCAAATTTCAATATCGGGAGGTGTTGTGCCATACAATATTCTTTGGAATACCCCCCTGGCAGATACAAGTTTTATTGATTCTCTGATAGCCGGTGAATATACTGTAATCGTTACCGATTCAAACCTTTGTCAGCTACTGGATACTTTTACGGTTAGCCAGCCCGATTCGATTGAATTATACTTTGCAGTAAGCAATGTTGTATGTCCGGGCGACACAACCGGAAGTATTGATTTAACAATTGTTGGCGGCATATCACCATATACTTATTATTGGAGCACGGGTGATACAACTCAGGATATTTACAATCAACCTGATGGAATGTATATTGTTTCGGTTATCGATTCGTTAGGATGCCAGCGAATTGATACAGCCTATATTTCGGCACCTGTTTTTTATGGCACTTTTGTAGTTACCAATATTGCCTGCAATGGTTACGGCAATGGGGCAATCGACCTTACTGTTGTGGGTGGTACTTCACCATATACATATTTGTGGTCAGACACGGGAGCAAGTATATCACAGGATTTATCTAATTTATCGGGTGGGACATATTATGTTACGATTACCGATGCTACCGGTTGTATAATTGTAGAGCAGGCCACGGTTTATGAGCCAAATGTTTTAAACTTGTCAATTATTTCTACTGATGTTAGTTGTTACGGATATTCCGATGGAATGGTTGACCTTACTGTTTTGGGCGGAACAACGCCATATACATATTTCTGGTCTGGGCCTGGCGGTCCGTATTTTACAGAGGACATAAATAATATCTCTGCCGGAACTTACTCATGTTTTGTAAACGATGTAAATAATTGTAATTCATTTATAAGTGTTGTAGTAGGCTCACCACCCGAAATTATTGCTACGCCGGTTATTGATAGTATTTCTTGTTTTGGATTGACCGATGGTTCTATAAACCTAACAGTTACAGGTGGAGTAGCGCCTTATGAATATCTTTGGATTACTGGCGATACCCTTCCTTATATTGTTAGTTTACCGGTAGGAAATTATACTATTACAATTACTGATACCACAGGCTGCGAAGTAAACCTGGCGTACATTCTTGCCGAGCCAGATTCTTTAATGGCCTCGATAGTTGGGACCAATGTGGCATGTTATGGCGAAAGCAATGGCTGGGCAGATTTAACAGTTACCGGAGGAACCAGCCCATATACTTTTAACTGGCTCACCGGTCAAAATACCGAAGATATATTTAATCTTCCTGCCGGGAATTATAATGTTACAATTACCGATAGCAATGGATGTTTTGTTACTGATAGTGTATTTATTAATCAGCCCGAATTTCCATTAAACGCTACTTATGTGGTTACAAATGTAAGTTGCAATGGCGGTAACGATGGAAGTATCGATCTGACTCCAAGCGGTGGCACATCGCCATATTATTTTAACTGGCCTTCGATTCCGGCAACAACCGAAGATGTATTTAATCTTTCTTCCGATTTTTATATAGTTTTTATTATTGATTCGATGGGTTGCGAATTTGAGCTTGAGATTTATGTTTCGGAGCCGCCGCAGGGAGTTTCAATTGGGGTTACTTTCGGAAATGTTACATGCTACAACGACAGTAACGGCTACATTGTTCTGGATCCATCAGGTGGTACTTCTCCCTATACTTATCAATGGCAATTGCCAATTAGTACTGCCGATAGCATTTATGGCCTGGGCGCAGGAAATTATTTTGTAACTGTAACCGATTCGTTGGGTTGCGAAGCGTCCGAAGTAATTGGTATTATACAGCCTGACCCTATTTTTCTTCAGTTTTCGAATACAAATATTAGTTGCAACGGAGGTAGCGACGGAGCCATCAACTTAACAGTTACAGGGGGTGTTGCACCGTTCAGCTTTGCCTGGTCGAGTGGCCCGACAACCGAAGATTTGTCAAATATTCAGGCCGGTAGCTATGCAGTAACTGTTACCGATGCAAATGGTTGTTCGACCCAGGCCCCGGATAGCGTTTCTGAACCACCGCAGCCGATAAATGCAGCCCTTTCGGCTACCGATGTTAGTTGCTATGGAGGCAACAACGGCACAATTACTACTATTGTAACTGGGGGTACCCAACCATATTCCTTTATTTGGTCGAATGGAAGTGGAACAAATCAGAATTTAACTGGTCTCGAAGCTGGTGTGTACATACTTACTATTACCGATGATAATTTATGCGAATTTACAATTTCTATTACCATATCTCAACCATCATCAGCACTTCAAACATCAATATTAGGGAGCAATATTACCTGCTACGGATATGATGACGGAAACATTTTTGTGAGTGCATCAGGAGGTACTTACCCATATTCATATCTATGGACAACATCAATACTTGATACCACTAATTATATGGATAACCTGGAGCCTGGTTTTTATGAAATTACCGTAACTGATGATAATGATTGTGAATCTATAGTTTCGACGGAAATAATTGAGCCGCCACAAATTCAAATGAGTTTTATTATTGAAGATGTGCTTTGCCATGGCGATTCAACAGGCTTGATAGATTTGAATGTTTCGGGAGGAAGTTCGCCATATACTTTCAATTGGTCCAATTTTATTTCGATCGAAGATTTAGACAGTATCCCTGAAGGATTATATTTTGTTACAGTTACCGATAATAATTCATGCTTCGAGGTTGATAGTATAGAAATATCAGGTCCGGCCAATCCGCTTGGTCTCGAATTGTCAGGAGTTGATGTAAATTGCAATAGCACTACAAGTGGATCGGTAAGTTGTTTGGTCAGTGGTGGCACTTATCCATTTACTTATGTCTGGTCGACCGGGGCAAATACACAAAATCTCGATAGTTTAACAAATGGAATGTATATGCTTACAGTATCAGACTATAATGGTTGTACAAGTTCAGGAACGGTTGAGATTTTCCTTCCGGTTTATGTTAATGCCGATTTGAATGTACTCAGCAATTATAATGGATTTAATGTTAGTTGTTATGGAGCCGACGATGGAATGGTAAATGTAAATGTGCTTCAGGGAACACCACCATACACATATCAATGGAGCAACGGGGCAAGCGGCCAGAGCCTTGATAATTTGTTTGCAGGTGTTTATGCTGTAATAATTACCGATGCAGTTGGTTGTTCTTTCATCGATACATTACAATTATTTCAGCCACCCGAACTACATGTTTCACCTTTGGTTGTAGCTCCAAACTGTCCCACAGTCGATGATGGAAGTATTCAGTTAAACGTAAATGGAGGGATACCACCATACAGTTTTGCATGGTCGAACCAGGAATTTACCGAGGATATTTTTAATCTTCCGGCCGGGACTTATACAATTACGGTAAGCGATGTAAATGGATGTAATTTAATTTATCAGGAATTTATTGATTATGAGTATCAGGAGTGCTTGTTTATCCCATCGGCAATTACACCAAATGGCGATGGTTACAACGATGTATGGCAAATTAGGGGCATTGAGCTTTTCCCCGATACTTATATTGAAATTTACGATAGATGGGGGCAGGTAATGTTTAAGTCGAATCGTGGATATACACAAAAATGGGATGGTACATTCGATGGCAAAAAACTTCCTATTGATACTTATTTTTATGTGATAGAATTAAACGATGGATCGGAACCGATAATCGGGCCGCTTACAATAGTGAGATAAGAGAAAAGAAGGATGAAAAAACTAATATACATATTTAGTTTAATGGTATTGCCCTGGGTGGCCAGTGGCCAACAGTTGCCCATGTACACACAGTATATGAACAATCCTCTTGTTATTAATCCCGCAGTTGCCGGAACCGAAGATTATACTTCGTTGAGGTTTACATCGCGCCAGCAATGGGTTGGAATTAAAGGTGCTCCAAGTACACAAGTGCTTAGTTTACACAGTAGGATAGGGCAAGCCAATTTTTACAATCGCAAGGGAATGATAAATAAAGAAACCGAATTCGACGATAAAGGTAATATCATTCAGAAAAAAGGTTTTATTTTTAGTGGAAAAGAAGCCGTTGGCGGTGTGCTTTATAACGACCGAAATGGTCCCATTGGTAAAACCGGGATTCAATTGGTTTATGCTTACCATTTACCATTAAATAGTATGCGCAACCGTTTTAATAAAGCACCAATGGTATCGTTTGGCTTGGGTCTTTCGTTTATGCAATTTACTATTGATGAATCACAATTTGAGCTTTTCGATGCCAACGACCCGATAATTTCAGGTGCAAAAGAAAGCTTTTTTATCCCTGATGTTAACTTTGGGGCATACTTGTACACCAATGAATATTATGCCGGTTTCTCTGCTACACAATTAGTCCAGCCCAGAATACGATTAGAGGGAAGCAGCTCGAAAGACAATAAAATTGTCAGGCATTACTTTTTTGTTGCCGGATATAAATATGAAACCTACAACGAGTTCATCCTCGAACCATCGATACTTGTTAAGGCCACAGAATACGTGCCTGTGCAAGTTGAAATAAATGGAAGGATGCACATTAATGATATTAACTTTGGTTTGTCATACAGAACAAACAACGACATTGTGCTTTTATTTGGAATGAAAGTAGGCAGGTATTATTTCGGTTATTCATTTGATTATTCTATGGCAAACATAATTCAGTATAGCAGCGGGTCGCACGAAATTGTTTTGGGCTATAATATTGGCGAGAGTATACACAGGGGGCAAAGAGACCAATAATCTTTTATTATTTTATTATTCCTATAATTAGTTATTTTAGCCTAAGATTTTTAGAATAATCAATCGTGTTAATAAAAAATTAGAACTAAATAACAGCCTATGTTAAGTATTTGCATTCCGGTATATAATTTTAATATGCGGAGTTTGGTTGAAAAGCTTCATAATCAGGCAATAAAAATAAATTCGAAGATCGAAATATACCTTTTAGATGATGGATCAAAAAAGGAATTTTGCATAAGCAACCGCCAATTAGATTCATTTAGCACTGTAAAATACGAAGAATTACCGGCTAATGTAGGGCGGTCAAAAATCAGGAATATCCTGGCACAAAGAGCAAAAAACGATTATTTGCTTTTTCTTGATTGCGATTCCGATATCGAAAGCGATTTATTCTTATCGGATTACGATGCAGCTTGCCGTAATAATAATGTGATATATGGTGGCCGCACTTATGGCGAAAAGCCATCAAACAAAAATTATTTCCTGCAATGGTATTACACCACTGTAAAAAATGGAGCACCGTTTGACGAAAGGTCAAAATCGCCTTATTACTCATTTTGTACAAATAACTTTTTAGTTAGCAGAAAAGTTTTGCTCGAAGTTCCCTTTAACGAAGAACTAAAAGGATGGGGACACGAAGACACACTGTTTGCCTACGAATTAAAGTCCAAAGGATATAAAATTGCACATATCAATAACCCAATTCTTCATAAAGGATATGTAACAAATCGGGAGTACATTGAAAATATGTTGCAAGGCCTGATGAATTTGATAATTATTTACGAAACAGGTAAGTATCCTGAGTTTACAAGCGATTTCAAAACACTTCATTTTCTCGATAAAGTTATCAGGTTGAAAATGCTTTGGTTAATCAGGTCCGGCTATTGGTTAATTGAATCTTTTATTAATAAAAATGTTAAAGGTTCAAATCCGAAATTATTTATTTTTGATGTTTTTAAGCTCGGTAATATCTGCAAGTTTTGGCATCAAAGAGATATTATTAAGGTTAAAGACTAACTTTTTCAATAAAAAAAAGAATTACTATGAATCTATTCCAAATGCATATAATGTGGTACGAGGCAGAAATGTTGAACGAAACATTAGACACATTACAAGCTGCATTACAATATTCTAAAGTACCCACAGAAATCAGGATTTGCCTGAATACCCAAACATATCTTGAAGAACCTATTGAAGGAAAACCCGAAGATATGATTGAGAAATTCATTCATCATCAGGTATTAAAAAATGCAACAATTATCAGAAAAACAAATAATGATTCATTTTATAATATTGCCGACTGGAGGCGCGAGCAATACAATCAGGATGGCTACACATATTGGGGCGAAAGCGATTGTCTGATTCCTGAGGAATATTTTTACACAATTGAAAACCTGAGCATCGATCATCCGCATTTTATTGCTTTTGCCTCGCGCAAAATGTGGGAAGAAAGTTGGGTTAAGGTTGAACATGAAAAGTTGAAAAATCTTGAACATAAATCTGGAAGATCAGCTGAAGAGCCTTTTAATTGGGATGATTATATTAACTACGATCAATTAAAAATATTCAATAAAAAACAGAAAGAGATTGTGGTTTTAAAACTTGACGTACCTAAAATTGATGGAAGCCTGATTGTTCTTTCACCAGGATTACCACAATTTATTCCTGATAAAATGCACTTTGTTGAGGAAGATGCTTGTGCTCAGTTTACTTTCGAGAAAAATCATATACCACAATATCTTGTTTCAAATATATTGAAGGGCCATAATTACAAGCATCATCTAAAACGAACAAATACACTGGCTACACGTGATGATAGTTTGTATCAGCAATTCAAAGCAGAAGCACTGAATGTTCGTGCTGAGTTTATACCTGCTCATTTTAATTATTTACGCCGAATGAAATATTCGTATTTTAAAGGAATGATAATGCGTCAGATAAATAAGATCAGACGGAAATTAAAAATAGGCTCCATTAATTATAAGCAGGGTAGGCTTCTTGCAAAAATACCTTTACCGGAATATATTTCTTAGAGAATCTCAAAAAAATTAAATCTTATGAAATCAATTTTTACATATTTTATGATAGTACTTCTATCTATTACGACTTTAATGTCGCAGAATTCAGTTGATGAATTCTCTTTTGCTTTTCTTACTGATATTCACTTACAGCCCGAAAAGAATGCTGTTGAAGGGTTTAGGCAAGCCATAGAAATGGTAAACGGACTAAACCCTGATTTTGTGATTACCGGTGGTGACCTGATAATGGATGCTTTGGGGCAATCTTATGGTAGGTGCGATACACTTTATAAATTGTATAACGAAACGTCCAAAGGTTTTCAGATGCCTGTTCACAATACAATGGGAAACCACGAGGTTTATGGATGGTACGAAAAAAGCATGGCAGACAGAAATCATCCTGAGTTTGGCGAGAAAATGTTCGAAAAGAGGGTAGGGGCGAGGTA
>JAYENH010000912.1:0-1575 GCA_034721995.1 Bacteroidota bacterium | reverse complement strand
TCATATTTTTCGATGAAGATGTACCCGGAGGTGCCACAGCATTTATGATGCAAAAAGTGCTTGAAGGCCAGGGTGCATTTTATCATCTCGATTCGGAGCCACGCACACTGGCAGCCAAAGAACACAGGCCGGCTTATGCTACCGATGGCGATTACTTTTCGAATCCCAATGCCGAAGATGTTTTCGAGCTTGTATATGAAATGATGAATGAATCGGACCCTATAAAATATCCGAAGCTTTACTAATTTTGCAGGCAAAACAAAAATAATATGAATGTATTGATACTCGGAGCGGGTGGGCGCGAACATGCCTTTGCCTGGAAAATAGCCCAAAGCAAAAATTTAGACAATTTGTATATCGCCCCGGGCAATGCGGGCACCCTGCAACACGGAACAAATGTAAACATCGGTGTTGGCGATTTTGAAAGCATCAAAACTTTTACTCTTGAGAAAAATATCGGGCTTGTAATTGTTGGTCCCGAAGACCCATTGGTAAATGGCTTGCAAAATTTTTTCGCTGATGATCTGGTATTAAAAAACATTCTTTTTATCGGACCCGAAAAAGCCGGTGCTATGCTCGAAGGCAGCAAACAGTTTGCTAAAGAATTCATGATAAAATACAAAATCCCAACGGCTGCTTACAAGCATTTCACCCTTGATACAATTGCCGATGGCTACCGGTTTTTGGAAAACATAAAAGCACCTTATGTTTTAAAAGCCGATGGACTGGCTGGCGGAAAAGGGGTTTTAATTATCGATAATATCGCGGAAGCAAAAAGCAGCCTGAATGAAATGCTGAAAGGAAAATTCAAGCAGGCAAGTAAAACTGTGGTTATCGAAGAATTTCTGAACGGGATAGAGCTTTCGGTTTTTGTTGTTACCGATGGGAAAAACTATAAAATCCTTCCCGAAGCAAAAGACTACAAGCGCATTGGCGAAGGCGATACCGGATTAAATACAGGTGGCATGGGAGCTGTTTCGCCCGTTCCATTTGCCGATGCCGGATTTATGAAAAAAGTTGAAGAGCAAATTGTAAAGCCAACAATTGCCGGATTGCAATCAGAAAAAATCAATTATAAAGGCTTTGTTTTTATTGGCTTGATGAATGTCGGGGGAAATCCTTTTGTAATTGAATACAACGTGCGCATGGGAGATCCCGAATCGGAGGTGGTTTTTCCACGTATTAAGTCGGACTTGCTCGATCTTCTTGTGGCTACTGCTGACGGTAAATTAATCGAGGCTGATATTGAGTTTGATGATCGTACTGTTTCCACAATTATGCTTGTATCAAAAGGCTATCCCGGCACTTACGAAAAAGGAAAAGATATAACCGGACTTGAAAAAATCAATGACAGTATTATTTTCCATGCGGGCACAAAAAGTGTTAACGAAAAAATTCTCACTAACGGAGGACGTGTGTTAGCTGTCAGCTCTTTTGGGCGCAACAAAGATGAGGCTCTTGCAATCTCAAATAAAAATGCGAAACTCATCGATTTCGAGGGGAAAACTTTTAGAAGTGATATTGGTTTCGACCTGTAGGCGAGAGGGCGAGGGAGAGAGAGAGAGGGAGAGAAGG
>JAYENH010000911.1:0-1575 GCA_034721995.1 Bacteroidota bacterium | reverse complement strand
CAACCCTCTCCGACAGCTCCGTCAGGCTCATCTTGCGTTTGGCAAGCATAACATCGAGATTTACAATTACAGCCATAATCAGACAGTTAAATTTTGTTCTTCCTGCAATTTTACGCCGGTAATAAATACATGCGACAATACCCAAATAAACAAAGCCAGCATTGGGATACCTGCAAAATTAGGAAATTCTTCCAAAATCTCGATATGCTCGAATTCAACATTCGAGGCTATGGAATAAAACATAATTCGCATGTAAATAATGGTAAAAATCCATAAAGCGAAAATCGCATAAGCCAAATTCTGAAGCAAACGGATATTGGCAATCTCGAAAATCTTATTGTGCTTTACGTTTGTAATAAACTTTCTGAATACAAACATCATGTAAAACATTGTCCCAACAGCAACAAGCATGGCCAGGCCAAAATACCGGGCAATAAAAAGTGGTGTGTTGAAAAAGTGAATCTGGCTTGTACCATTTACCAGTTCAACTTTTACTTCAGTGTTGTTTATTTCTAAGATACCTGTTTCAAGGAAATTTACTTTTGATGGGAAATGGACATGCAGTTGCAGGTCGTTTCCAAAGAAATCGGTGTAAAGCAACACATTAAACAATACGGTTGCAGTGCATATCAATACGAACAGCCAGAATACAATTTGGGCCGTCCAATAAATAATGTTGATACTAAAGGGTGTTTTTTGATTTTCCATAATTTTTCGTTTTTAAATTCGATGCAAAGATAAAAGCATTTTATTCTTAAACAATACTTTTTTATCGTTTTTCGATAAATTTAGATTGATTATAGATAAAACATCTTATTACATCAGCGAGGGCTTCGCTTAAAGCGAAAACAGAATTAATATCATTCACCTATGTTTATTTATCATTCATCAATATTATTATGGTTATGGTTAAAAACATTTATATATTTGTCTCATGCAATAAAATGTATTACTAATCATTATAAATAAAATATCATGAAACACCTTTTCTCCTTTAAAGTAAATGCCATGCTTGCATTTATGCTTTTATCTTTAAGCATTATGGCAAATGCCGAAATATCCAGTTTAAGTTTTCCGTGGAGTTACAGTAACACAGGCAACAACCACACAATTTTCATCCCTATAAACTCGGTTAATTTCGATGGACAAAACCTGGAAGCAGGTGATGCCATCGGGGTATTTTATTCAAAAAACCAAAATCTTTACTGTGGTGGTTATGTCGAGATCAACAACAATTTCCTTAATATTTCAATAACTGCCTGGGGCGACGATCCCGCAACATCAAACAAAGATGGTTTTGACCCGGGCGAGAATATATATTGGAAAATATACCGTGGCTCCACCGACGAGGTTTACAATGCAAGTGCAACATATAGCACCGGCCTTCCGAACCAGGGCTTATATGAGGCAAACGGTATGAGTGGTTTATCTTCGCTAAGCGGATATATAACCAACTTTCCCTGGTCGTACATAAATACAGGGCAAAATCATACTATCCTCATACAACAGGGAGTTGCAACTATTAATGGACAAAGTTTGGAACCAAACGATATAATAGGGGTTTTTTATCAAACC
>JAYENH010000910.1:0-7238 GCA_034721995.1 Bacteroidota bacterium | reverse complement strand
GGGACAAACTTCGCGTCCCGATAAAATAACCTACATTCTAAGGTAAACAAAGTTTTATACAAGCCTGAAAAGTGCTATGTGGTGGAGCTGCCGGGAGTCGAACCCGGGTCCAAACAAGGAGACCATCTGCTTTCTACATGCTTAGTACCGACTTAATTGTCGGGAACAGTCCGGCGCGATACAACCAACCTGAACCTTATTCTTTTCCGATAGCTATCGGAATTCGCCCGATCCCCAAGACCTGAAACGGGTTATCCTTAAATTGCTTGCGCCTCACTATCGGGATGGGATAAGGAAAAACCTCCCGGGAAACGTCTCGTCCCAATTCCTCGAACCGGGATAAAGCATTAATCTACTATAATTCGATTAAGCAGCGAGAGCTAATCTATTTTCGCCAATTATAAAATATTGAGCCGTTTTTTACGGGACAAACCCACTCCCGACATGCTTACAAAACACCTCATCTTGCTGTCAAAACCAAGTCAGCCCCAATAAGAATTTTGTGCTGCAAAGATACGGTAAACAACTTCTTTATGCAAAGTCGATAAAATGTAATTTTTAATGTTTTTCTGTTGAGGCCCGGAGTTTTGGAATAATGGATGGAAAATGGCTTACATTTACTACCACTCTAAAGTATTATCAATTATTTGGCAGCAAAAAAAATGTTGTACATCCATCTTAATATGGCTAAATATCCATATTTATTAACTTTCCTACTTTTGCCAAAAACAAAAAACATGCGAGCAGTAATTCAAAGGGTAAGCAAAGCTTCGGTTTCTATCGAAGGAAAAATAAAATCAGAAATTGGTAAAGGTTTATTATTGTTGGTGGGTATAGAAAATGCCGATACCGATGATGACATTATCTGGTTATCAAAAAAAACTACACAACTCAGGATATTTAACGATGAACAAAAGGTAATGAACCTGTCAATACAGGATGTTGATGGCGATGTGATTTGTGTGAGCCAGTTTACACTTCATGCCAAAACAAAAAAGGGAAACAGGCCTTCGTACATTCATGCTGCGCCTCCCGAAATTGCCATTCCTCTTTATGAAAAATTTGTAGAACAATTGGAAAAAGATTTGGGCAAGCCGGTCGCGACAGGAATATTCGGCGCAATGATGGAAGTTTCGCTTGTTAACGATGGGCCGGTAACTATTGTTATTGATACTAAAAATAAGTGTTGAGTTTTTTTAGTTTCGCTGTCATTTGCTTCTCGTCATTTGGCTACGCCGTAATTTTGAAATGTTGCGAATCAAAGGACAAAAAATTACATCGAAGCGTAATGACAATAAAATACGCGAAGCAAAAGACGAATTAATGACAGCGAAGTCCTACCTCTCATATTTATACTTCGTCTTGTCGATTTCGGCCATAAAGCGCGATGGCATGGTTAGAATTTTGTCCCAGGTATTAAAATAGGCGGGCATACTCAAATACAATTTTTCTTTGGCGCGGGTGCAGGCCACATAAAAAAGCCGTCGCTCTTCTTCCATGTCCCCGACCGATTTCATTGCACGCGACGAGGGAAACAGTCCGTCTAATAAATGTGGGATAAAAACTACGTGCCACTCAAGCCCTTTCGACGAATGGATAGTTGAAAGCGTTAGAGGGTTTTCTTCGATCGATTTTGTCAGTGCCTGAAGTGGTTTTATTTTATCTTCGGTACCTTCGTCGCTTACTACCGGTTCGTATAATTCAATGTCAAATTCTTTGTAATCGTCAAATTCGGAAATCAGGGGCACATCAATTTTATCTAATGCTTCGAAATCGTTCATAAAATCTGCAATCAGTTTATCCTTGTCGAATTCGGGTTGCTTTTCAAATTCGTTTTCCATTTATCCTTTTTCAGTAAAATCTCTGTATTGTAATTAGAGTTTCAATATTTAGAAAAATAATTGTTTGCCAAAACTAACAATTCTCAAGGGTATTTATTTAAAATTGATATAAATTGAATCCAAATCCAGATATTCAAGTAATCGTTTGCTTAATTAACTCTATATTTGAAACTCGAAACATCGAATTGTAAGTGATGTGTTTATGTAAAATATTTTTACTGAAATATTTAAGGTATGAGTAAAGAAATTAAAAAAACTGAAGATAAAAATCCGAGGCGAAGTTTTATTAAAAAACTCGGAATTGCAATGGGGGCAGCCGGGACTGTTTCTGCTTCCGGCATGTTGAGTTCCTGCTCGGCAGATACACAAGAAGCGGGAGATAAGGTTAAGGTGCTTACCCAGGATGGTAAACTTGTCGAAGTGGATGTCAACTCGATGAGCCTTGCTTTGGGCGAAGAAAATGATGAATTACTTAGCGAATATCAAGAGCGTGGCCGCCAAGGGATTACCGGAAAGAAATGGGTAATGGTTATTGATCTGGCACGTTGCCAGAATGCGCGTAAATGTATGGAAGCCTGTCAATCGGCACACGAACTACGACCCGAACAGCACCACATCAATGTATTGGAAATGCAGGATACGAAAGACACTGCGCCCTATTATATGCCTAAGCCTTGCTATCATTGCGACAATCCGCCCTGCACGAAGGTTTGCCCGGTAAATGCAACTTTTAAGCGCGAGGATGGTATTGTGTTGATCGATAACGAAAGATGTATCGGTTGCCGTTTCTGTATTGCTGCCTGCCCTTATTCTGCAAGGATGTTCCAGTGGTTTGAGCCAAACATGAGCGAAGAAGATAAAATGCGCACTTACGATATCGAGCTAAATGTTCCGCAGAAAAAAGGTACAATAACAAAATGTATCTTCAGTGCCGATCAGCTTAGAAAAGGGAAACTTCCATACTGCGTATCGGCATGTCCAAACGGGGTATATTATTTTGGCGATAAAAACGAAGACTCGGTTACAAATGGCACCTCCGGCGAGACTGTCCGTTTTTCGGAATTAATCCGCGACAACGCCGGATATACCATGCACGAAGAGTTTGGTACGAAGCCACAGGTTTTTTATCTTCCTGCCAAAAACAGGCGTGTGCCTTTCGCTCAGGCAAAAGAGCAATCAGAAAAAGCATAAAAATTAATTAATAATATTTTTCAATTATGGCTGAAATATTAACACAAGACGCATCGGGAAAAAAGAATCTTAATAAGATTTTCGATGACCTTATTTCTCCCTTAAAAACCAATACCATTGGCAATAAGTTATGGATAGGATTTTTACTTCTGATTATTATTGCAGGCACTATTGCTTATGCGCTTCAGTTAATGAAAGGCCTCGGAGTAACTGCCATGCGCGATTATTCGTCGTGGGGTTTGTACATTTCCAATTTCGTTTTTCTTGTAGCCGTTAGCCTGGTAGGCTCGCTGGTAACTGCAATACTGAAATTAAGCGGGCAAAAATGGGCAACTCCCGTTACACGTATTTCAGAGTTGGTTGCCGTTGCAGCAGTAGCATTTGCCGGACTTAGTATTGTTGTTGATATGGGTCGCCCCGACAGGGTATTGAATATTTTTTTCCATGGAAGATTTTCATCCCCAATAATTTGGGACATCACAGTAGTAAACACTTACCTGGTTATTTCGCTTATCTTGCTTTATCTGCCTTTAATCCCGGATATTGCAATTTTACGCGACCGCTATACCGATGCCCCAAAATGGCAACAAAAAGTTTACAAAATGCTTGCCCTCGGTTGGACAGGAAACGATGAACAATACAAGCTCCTGAAAAAGGCAATCAGGATTATGCTTGTGCTGATTATGCCGGTTGCCCTAGCCATACATACAGTTACATCGTGGTTGTTTGCCGTAAATAACCGGACTGGTTGGGACAGTAGCATTTTCGGGCCTTACTTTGTTGCGGGTGCTTTTATGGTTGGAGTTGCGGCTGTTATAATTGGCATGTATTTTTTCCGTCGAGGTCAAAAACTCGAAGAATATATTTCTATGAAACATTTCGATATGATGGGGAAATTGCTTGTACTTACTTCATTGATTTATTTATACTTCAATATAAATGAATATCTCGTACCCGGATATAAAATGAAATCGCTTGATTTTGGCCACATAACCGAATTGTTTGCAGGCCACGAAGCTCCCTTATTTTATGGGATACAGGTGTTTGGGATGATTATCCCTATTTTTCTTTTGATATTTAAAAAGATGAGGACACCCATGCCTATGTTGCTGATTTCGATTGTTGTTGTAATAGGTGCATTTTTAAAACGATACCTGATTGTTGTCCCAACACAGTTTCACCCCACTTTCCCAATCCAAAATGTACCAGAGAGCTTCCATCATTATGTGCCCACATTGCCCGAAATGACTATTACGGCTTCCCTGATTGCAGGTGTTCTTTTGATAATTACACTGTTTGTGAGATTGTTTCCGATAGTGCCGATATGGGAAACAGCCCACGAAAACGGACATCATAACATCGAAGAAAAAGCAAGCAAGGTAAAGTAGCGATAAAAATTATTAAACCAAATGAAGTTATGAAATCAATATACAGAAATATTTTAGTAAGCCTGATAGCCATAGCCAGCGTAGTTTTTATTGCTGCCGATTTCCCCTTATGGGAAGTTCCACCGGAGGCTAACGAAATTGAAAACCCGGTTGAAGCCGATAAAATGTCGATCGACGAGGGTTCTTCTTTATTTAAAACCCAGTGTGTAGCTTGCCATGGTGCAGGGGGCAAAGGCGATGGGGCTTTGCCAAGCGCCGATCTTACATCGAAAATTTTTAGCGACCAAAGCGATGGGGCAATCTTTTATAAAATACAAAATGGCAGGGGAACAATGCCAGCATTTAAAGCCCTCGGCGACGATGCAGTCTGGAACCTTGTAAATTACATTCGCACACTTGGAGGCGAGCAGGTTGAGGTTATTAAACGAAAAGCCAAAGTAAAATTAGAACTGAAGGAAAACGAAGGCGCACCAAACGAGATATTAATTACTGTTAACGAATTGCTCGATAATGGACAAGTGATAGCTGCAAAAGAAGTGAAAACAGGTGTTTATGTTGAGCGTTATTTCGGCCTGTTACCAATTGGCGGTACCCGCCACTATACCGGCGAAGGCGGCAATATTTGCGTAGCTTTCCCCGAAGACATTCCCGGAGATGAAAACGGAATGTTGAGCATTCTTGTAAAAATAGAAGATTCGGAGTTTAGCCCTGTTGAAGTAAGTACCGATGCAAATTGGGGCATACCAAAATCAGTATCAAATTGGGAAAACGAAAGAGCTCTTTGGAAAACAAACGAATATGTACCTTACTGGGTGATTATTTCCTACCTTCTTGTTACCATCGGTATATGGATTGGAATTGTATATGTTTTGCTGATGATCAGAAAAATTAAAAAAATTGGAGATATCGTAAATTAGGAATTCATTGTGTATCCAATAAAAGAGGGAACATCTTTCCGGTGTTCCCTCTTTTTAAAAAACCATTCTTTAGTTGTCCATTCTTCAAATACTTTTAAAGTTTGTTTATCTCATCAATTGACAATCCGGTAATCTTTTTTATTTCAGTAATTGCTTCGCCGTATTGCTTCATTTTTTTTGCAAGCACACGTTTTACATCTAATTCCTTTTTATGAGCTTCTGCTTCTTTTTGACGAGCCTCTTTTTCCTTTTTGAGGGCCTCTGCTTCTTTTCTACGCATTTCTTCCATTTGTGGCATCAGGTTTATTAAAGCATCTTTATATCCATCTTTTCTAATGGTTTTGTCGTATTGCTGCACACCAAGTAAATATTCTTCATAATCGTTTATATATCCAATACTTTCGGGTTCGTCTAAGCTTTTTAGCAAACGCCTTATTACTTTGGCAAATATTTCATCTTGTGCGTACCTGGCATATTCGCGCTTTTCTTCTACTTTGCGTAGGGTTTTGTCAGCCAGTTCGAACCAATCGTAGTATTTTTTGTATTTCTTGTTCTTTACTATGTTTTTCTGAAAAACATAAATCAAGCGGTTCGACGACAGGAAATCGAGATTACGGGCAGGATTTGTTAGTAAGTCTTTTTGTTTGTCGCGCTCGGCAAGTAATTCCTTAATATCGTTATTTTTCCATAATACATCTTTTTTAATGAATTCCGAAACATTTTCGGGTGCCAGGGTATAGGCTATGTAATCGACGGTAAACTCAAAAGTGTCGTGTACCATCCATATTAAAGTAATTACCGGCAACAGTTCGCCATAATCATGTACTTTTCGGGTTTTGTTATCTTGTAGCGGAATAATTTTTTTTGGAAGGTGCTCTAACTGCAATGCCGAATTTAGTGCGTGATAGACATAAAAACGTTGCATTACATCGGTTTTATACCATTGCTGCATGTCGATTATTATATACATATCGTTTATTTTGCAGCGGAAATCGAACTCTACATAACGTGAATCGTCGCTTATGCTTTTTTTTGTTTTCAGGAATTCTATTTCCTGTATTTCTACATTTAAGAAATCTTCCAAAAAGCGTTTGGCTATTGTGAGGTCAGAAAATACCTTCTTGAAATACCTGTCGTAATTTAATGGTGCAAGATACATGGTAATTATTTTTGTTTTTTACAAAGATACGACATTACAAAAATAACTTCAAAAATCTTTTAACCAAGTGTGTGACATATGCAATTTTCTACCACATCACAAAAGAAAAGACTTTTGAAGTTTGCCCCGGCGCAACGCTGTCAGGTCTTGCAGACGCTGACAGGTTGCTTTACCGCAGCACAACAAACTTTTTCACAAATACCTCGTCGTTGCTTGTTGCCCGTAGCAAAAAATTGCCAACCGGCAGGGCCGATACATCAAGGCTTACATTTGTTTTATTGATTTTTGTTTTCTGCAATAAACAACCCGAGATATTGTATATTTCAATCTCATCTATTATTGTGCTTGCGTTTATTGTTAGTTTATCGTTGGCAGGGTTTGGGAAAAGCTGAAGGGAGGATACTTCTGGGTTATCAATCGAAAATTCCTGGTTGCCGTTTATCCTGATAACGCTAGATACACGCTGCCCATTAAAATATTTAAACTGCCCTCCAATGTAATACTTATTATTTTTTGCCGGTTTTATTAAGGTAACAAGTCCTTTTGAACTACTCCAATGACTTGAATCGAAACCCGCTTCATTAAATACCGTAGTGTCGAGAAAACCATTTTTATCAATTTTTGCAATACTGCCACGTTCGTATCCCTGGAACTGTCTAAAAATTCCTCCTACAAGGTAATCACTATCATTTAATGGACATAAAGTTTCAACAGAAAACACCTCCGTCGGGCAGATCACCTT